>NZ_JBAPTY010000001.1:0-2755 GCF_049282395.1 Halobacillus sp.
CCTTTCACATAATGACTACACGGGGTACTATACCGAGTTTCTTCTATTATATAGATACTTCCTCTCTTTCCACTTGGGTTTGAGTCATAAAAAAACACTTATTCCATGTAAGAATAAGTGAACACCCGTCTGTGGGCGTGTCTAAAAAAATAGTCAACTGTAAATGGTTTTTTGATACTCATTTGCAAGCAGTGCAAACTCAAGAACCTGTCTTTTTTCCGATTCCATGAAGTCGGAGCCTAACAATTTTTCCAGTTTCTCAAGCCTGTGATACAGGGTTTGACGCACAACAAAAACTCTGTCCGCTGTTTCTTTTTTGGACCCATTGCAGGATAAATAAACCCTTAACGTTTCTAATAAGTTCGCATTGTGCTTCTGATCATATTGAATGATCGGCTCTAAATACTCCTCCACCAGTCCGTTCAAGTTGCTATGTTTATGTACGAGAGAGATCAGCCGATACATGTGCATATCTTCATAAAAATATTTAAAGTGGCCGGCCGGCATTTTATTCTGAATCGACAAGGTTTCCTGAGCTGTTTGGAAGCTCTCATGCAGAAGATTTAGTTCCCTGACAAACTTCCCTCCGGCTATTTGAAACGAATCAATGCTGGAATCATTGAGCAGACTGATTTTCTTCAATCGCTCAATTCCTCGTTTAATTCTAATCTTCCAATCTTCTTCCCCTTTTTTATTTAGCAGAATAAAGGTTAATAAATGACGCTTTTCGACGGCAAAAACGAAATATCCATTCTGATCGAAGATGTTATGAATCAGCATATTCAAGTACGCCAGGTCTAAATTGTTATCACGGCCATCTGCCATTTTTAATTTTACCGTCAGGACGACGGCTCCTGAGACCGGCTGATGGATTTTGTAAAAGGATAAGTGGTCTTTAATCTCTTCAGAACTATGCTCCCCTTGCAGCCATTCAAGAAGCCATTCCGTTTCCCTGGCTTTCCGTTTTTCCTCTGTATAGAGTTCCCGCAATAAATACTGAGCTAAAGCCGTTGCCGTACGGTCCAGGAGAAGCGATTCAAATTCGGTGAATTCCCGGCAGCTCGAGATTAAATAAATGGTCGCAAACTCCCGTTCAAATACTTGCACGGTCTGTTTGACCAATTGCTTCGATGAGGAATCATGGATACGAGCAAGCATCGACTCCCTCTCTTTTTCTCTCATTGCTGGAATCGTAACGACCCTGTGATCCTTTGCGATGTAAATTAACTGACAGCTCACATATTGCTGTAAGTTTTTTAGAATTTCGAAATAGTTATCAATCTTTAACAGGCGCTTATTTAAGCGTTGAGAGTAGTCTTCTAAATTCGTGATTAATTCATATTGTTGATTAATTAAGTGCGCATGAATGTCCTGAGTAATGTCCACGAATGAAACTTCTTCTTCAAAAATAATAATCGGAAAGTCGTGCTTATCAGCAAGCTGGATCGCTTCTTCCGATATGTGATCAATGAAGCTTCCTAGTTCTATACAGATTCCCGCTACGTTCCGCTGAATCATTTGTTCCAATAAATTCAGAAACAGGCTTTCATCATCTTTCCACCCAAACCCCGTTGCTAACACTAATTCGCCGCCCTTCAAATTGCCGCGGACTTCGATCGTTTCAAACACGTGAACCCACTTTACTTGCCGGTCCATCCCCTTTTGACCAGCCACGACTTTCGCTGATGCAAAAAGCTTTCGATCCAATATGTTCTCTAGTGATATGCGATACTTCATAGAAATACCCCTCTTCAAACGTACTACAAAGCATCAGAAAAATCTAACTAATTGTGAGAAAATTTAACAAATATAAGAGGATGAGCCTAAGCTCATCCTCTAACAGTCCTTCTATTGAACTTGTTTTTGTCGTTGCTGCTGAACTAAAATAGTAGAAAAGTATTTACGAGAGTCTGGATGAAGTATATGCAACCGCTCTTTTTTACTTTTTTCCGGATCATTTCCCTTGTACTCAAACTCTACAAATGCCCCGCTCAAATTCTCTGTCACACCTTTAATGGTGTAACCCTTTTCTAATAAAAAGTCTATTTTTTCACGTTCGATTTCAAACTCCTGATAAGTTGACATCTCTCTCCTCCTTGTTAAACATCGACTTTAGCCGGTGCTGCTTCAGATCCTGTCTTCCGGCCAATTTTCTCTTCCGCAAATCCTTCCCCGATCTTCCAGTCACGTCCGACCGTTATGCCCAGGTATTCTTCATCACTCGGATGATCAATCTCCGCCTGCGGATGTTTCTTGAAATACCAGTGTTTAGCAAGCAAGTAATAAAGAAGAGCGCCGACGCCAAACCCTACAAAGAAGGAATAGGTACTGAATGTGTAAGCAGCCACACTGCCTATTGCCCAGGAAATGACGCCCGCCCAGTTAATACCTCCATCGTAACGGTACTGCCCACCACTCTTGTATAAATCGTGGACATTCATTCTCCGTTTTCTCAACAGATAATAATCGGCGAAAATAATTCCGACGATTACGGATAAAATAGCAGCCGCAATAAGTAAGACCGGAATCAGCAGATTGAATACGCTCCATGGCTGAATGACTGTACCAATCAAACCGGCAATAAACACTCCGGCCCAGAAAGGTAGCTTAGGTCCGCCGACATTCGAGAAGATGGTCGCCGCCGGCACGATATTGGCGGAGACATTGGTGGACCACTGGGCCAGCACAATCATTAAGAGCAGAATACCCAGAACGAGTCCGCTGGCCGATTCCTGAAGGGCGACAACCGGATCAA
>NZ_JBAPTY010000002.1:0-2794 GCF_049282395.1 Halobacillus sp.
TCTGTATATGGCCATTCCACCCATGTGGTGGAAATGTCGCAGGAAGGGCGGAAGATGATGAAGCAATCCGTCGAGCAGATGAACACGATCGATGAGATAGTGAAAAGCTCGGTTACGAAGGTAAAAGGATTGGATGCTCAGACGAAGGAAATTACTAAGATTGGCAGCGTGATCAAGGATATTGCTGACCAGACCAATCTTTTATCCTTGAATGCGGCCATTGAAGCCGCAAGAGCGGGGGAAAGCGGAAAAGGATTTGCCGTAGTGGCCGAAGAAGTAAGGAAGCTCGCGGATCAGGTTGCTCATTCAGTCGTGGACATTAACCAGATCGTCGCGAACATTCGAGAAGAATCTACGTACGTATCCGACTCTTTAACAACGGGATATGAAGAAGAGAATAAAGGAACCCAGCAAATTAATGCAACGGAGGAGAGATTTGAAAGCATTCATACGTCGGTATCCGGGATGGTGGATCAGATTCAGCAGATCTCTGCCAATCTTACTGAAATTACAGAGGAAAGCAGCGAAATGAATCAGTCCATCGCAGGCATCGCCGCTTTATCCGAAGAGTCAGCTGCCGGGGTGCAGCAGGTTACAGCATCGGCTCAGCAGTCCAACAGTGCGATGGAGGAAATAACGTCAAGCACGAAGAAGCTTTCGCAGCTTTCAGAAGACTTGAACAGTCAGGTAAATGAGTTCCAATGGAAGGAAGACGCCGAACCAGAACAAGAGGAAGAGACCGCGGATGAGCATCCTCCGATTGATAAGGCTGGGTAAAACTTTAACGAAATAATACCAGTAAGACTTTAAGGAACTAAAAAATGAAACCGCAGGCGGGTTCGAGTATTTGATGAAAAAAATCGAACCTTTCTGCGGTTTTTAATGGATGGAAGCTTAACCACAAAAAAATCACCCCGTTCTACTAACGTAGGGAGTGGAGTTCAAAGCTATATCTAATCTGCCTGATTATTAATGTCTTCCGCTTGTTTTTCAGCTATCCAGTAAAGGAGCTCACGTTCCTCAGGCTTTAACTGTCGATCGAGTTTCTGTTCAAATTCTTGAAGAAGCTGGGTGTAGATCTGTTGATGCTGACTCATTTGCTAAAACTCCCCTCGAACTTGTTGAATCTGGCTGGTGCAGAAAGTAATTTTATATTTTTGTAATATAATAGAGCTGTGTGTGCGTTGAATATATCACAGTCTGCGATCTGGCTCAATCCATTTAGTGACAAATTATGACTTTTTTTAAAAAAGCTAGTCTTGATGGTCACCCGGTTTAGTACAACTGTGGAAATCCACATTATCCTAAAAGTACTGCCAATACGGGATAAGTAAAATGAAACGAACGGTTGAATAAAATAAATTCTCTCCTAAAAAAAGCGGTTCAGAAGAAGATGATTGCTTCTCCTGAACCGCTTGTATTATTTTTGCAGAACCTGCAATGCCTGTTTCGTCGTAGAAAGAGCGTCCTCGTGAAAACTTGCTGTAGTTGAGGCAATCTTCTTCCCAATTCTCCTCCTTTGATCAAGCATTCGCTGCGCCTCTTTAAACAAAAGATGTCCGTCCCAATTTTCTCCTTCCACGTGCCAACCGTTATCCAGTTTATACATCGCAGCGAAGGAATCAATTTTCGGATCATACGAGAGTGGGAGGAACGGCGTATGACTTACGGCTGCAAAAATGAGCGCATGCAGGCGCATTCCGATCAGTAGTTCTGATTCTGCGATTCGATCGAGCTTTTCTTCTATGGAGTCATCCCCCGGGGCGACGACGGCCGGCTCGGTCATCTGCAATTCCACAAGTTTTGCGAAGCGTTCATCCTCCTGACCGTGCATCGGAACAAATAGAATGGAGAAACCTTGCTGGGCCAACTGGTCACAGGCAAAAGCAAGCTTTGGAATATAGGATTCGGAACCATCCCAGGAGCGAACACTGATCGCGATCTGATGCTTTTTCTGTACAGACGGGGCTTCATAGCCAAAGACCGCATCGGGTACGACGGAGCAGTTCTGCTTCACGCCAAGCGTTTCTAGTCGCTGTTTAGAGTCCTGGTCGCGAACGGTCAGCCCGTCAACACGATTCAGAGTGTACCTGGTCAGTTTTTTTCCAACCAGCTGGTTAAACGGTCCCATTCCCTGGGCATAGATGAATACGGGTTTGCCGAGCCACTTTGCCATGTTGATAATCGATGTATAATAGACGATCGACTTCGGGCCGGTAGCATCTTGCAGGAGACTGCCGCCCCCTGATATCAGCCCATCACTTGCTTGCAGTACGCGACGAATGTCACGGAAATTCCAGCGGCTGACGGTTTCTACTCCATAAGTGGTAGTGGTATGGATTAGATCATCCGAAAGAACCGTAATGCGAATATCAGGGTGGAGGGTGCGAAGTTGTTTAATCATGGAGGAGAGAATAGCTTCATCTCCTGTATTATGAAAGCCGAAATAACCGGATAACACGACGTGCATCATCATCACTTCCTTTTCTTTTTTTATATAAAAATTTCTATAGTGATAGTAAAGATAAGCTCCCCGATTGAGTGAGCCTCAGTTTCAAGACAATTGGGTCCATTATGATATGCGGACTAGGGTTGGTTGGGAAATAACTCGCTTTCCTGTGGGGAACGGGGAGCTTCCTCGGTCGTTTTCACTCCCTGCGGGATCTCCCCTAGTTCCATTTCCCACGGGAGTCTCATCATTTCCCCACCAGCCCAACTCTATTAGGAGGAACGGATCCTTCTTTAGAAGTGCAGGTGTTGGACTTGATCCTTTCTAAACCCAGTGGTATCAGGC
>NZ_JBAPTY010000003.1:0-9960 GCF_049282395.1 Halobacillus sp.
ACTGTATATGATGTGGTGGTGAAGGCGAAGAGGTCACACCTGTTCCCATGCCGAACACAGAAGTTAAGCTCTTCAGCGCCGATGGTAGTCGGGTCGATCCCCGTGAGAGTAGGACGCCGCCACGTCATTTCCCTTATACTTAGCATTTTGAAGCTTTATATTATTCCAACGTAGCTCAGTGGTAGAGCAATCGGCTGTTAACCGATTGGTCGTAGGTTCGAATCCTACCGTTGGAGCCACTTGCTTCCATAGCTCAGTGGTAGAGCACTTCCATGGTAAGGAAGGGGTCGCCGGTTCAAATCCGGCTGGAAGCTCTCAGAAGTAATCGTAAGAAGGCCCGTTGGTCAAGTGGTTAAGACACCGCCCTTTCACGGCGGTATCACGGGTTCGAATCCCGTACGGGTCACCAATTGATGGAGGATTAGCTCAGCTGGGAGAGCACTTGCCTTACAAGCAAGGGGTCGCAGGTTCGATCCCTGCATCCTCCACCATTCTAATTTCATAATGAGCCGGCCTAGCTCAACTGGCAGAGCAACTGATTTGTAATCAGTAGGTTGGGGGTTCAAGTCCTCTGGCCGGCACCACTAAATGTTTTTTGACTAACGTGGAGGGATAGCGAAGTTGGCCAAACGCGGCGGACTGTAAATCCGCTCCCATCGGGTTCGTAGGTTCGAGTCCTACTCCCTCCACCATTTATTTTAGTTGTTAGAGCATGGTCGATTGCTGATAGTACATAGATCAGCATATTTTTATGAGAAAATATATTTTTATGTATATTATTAAATTCAATGACCATACTAACATTGTACTCGTTGGGCCATAGCCAAGCGGTAAGGCAACGGTTTTTGGTACCGTCATGCGCTGGTTCGAATCCAGCTGGCCCAGCCATTTAATTCCTTCATTAATTGACGGGATTTTTTATTTTTCAATACATAAGCTCTATGTTTGTAGTTTATAAGCAGCATAAGCAGAGGTATCGACAAATAATTCGGTTTCCAAGCTATTAATTAAAATGATAGTAAAAGTTTCATTCTATATTGGGAGCCATTAGCTCAGTTGGTAGAGCAAGCCAACTTCTTGAATAGCCATCTCCGCAGGCTTGCGAGGAGTGAGACTTCTTAGGGTAAACTTGGCAACACGACGAGCATCTTTCGAACTCGTAATGAGATCTTAATTAACATTCCGAGCCATTAGCTCAGTTGGTAGAGCATCTGACTTTTAATCAGAGGGTCGAAGGTTCGAATCCTTCATGGCTCACTTTTTCAATCCGTTCATTTTGTGACTGTTCTGCTTATGCGGGAGTAGTTCAGTGGTAGAACACCACCTTGCCAAGGTGGGGGTCGCGGGTTCGAATCCCGTCTCCCGCTCCATATGGGGCCTTAGCTCAGCTGGGAGAGCGCCTGCTTTGCACGCAGGAGGTCAGCGGTTCGATCCCGCTAGGCTCCACTTTAATAAATACGAATTAATTGAGAAACTGACATCTTTAATAGATGTCAGTTTTTTCTTTTTCTGTCAATATGTGCACGCAGGGTAAGTAATCATGCAAGACTCGCTCTTTCATGATGCCTTATGTCGCATATATATACACTAAGATGTCTAGTTGAGTCATTTATCAAAAAAAGGATACAATTAGAATAGTGAATAAAGGAGGAAAATAAATGAATAAACAAATTTCCGTTATCGGGGTACCAATGGATTTGGGTCAAATGAGAAGAGGCGTCGATATGGGGCCGAGCGCGATTCGATATGCAGGTATGAGAGAGCGCTTAGAACAATTAAAATATGACATAGAAGACTTGGGAGATATTGATATTCCTTTGCCTCCTCAAACAGGAAGCGAGAAACTTGATAACTTAAGAAACTTGAATGAAATTTCTGAAGGAAGCCAAAGTTTAGCTAAAGAAGTAGATAAAGTGGTGGAAGAAGGACGCTTTCCGCTGGTACTGGGCGGGGATCACAGTATAGCTATGGGAACCTTAGCAGGCATAGCCAAACATTATGAGAATTTAGGAGTTATTTGGTATGACGCGCATGGTGATTTAAATACGGCTGATAGTTCACCTTCCGGTAATATTCACGGTATGCCTTTAGCTGTAAGCCTCGGAATCGGGCATGAGAAGCTTACAAGTATCCATGGTTATGAACCTAAAATCAAGCCGGAAAATGTTGTCATTGTGGGAGCGCGTTCGTTAGATGATGGTGAGCGTGACCTCATTAAGGAACATGGAATTAAAGTTTATACCATGCATGAAGTTGACCGTATGGGCATGACCAAAGTAATGGAAGAAAGTGTAGAATACTTAAAAGGGCGTACGGACGGTGTTCACTTAAGTCTTGATCTTGATGGATTGGATCCTCACGAAGCACCTGGAGTCGGTACACCTGTAATTGGTGGATTAAGCTATCGAGAAAGTCATTTAGCCATGGAGATGCTTTATCAGTCGGAAATGATTACTTCTGCGGAGTTTGTGGAAGTTAACCCGATTTTAGATGAAAAAAATAAGACCGCAAGTGTCGCAGTCGGTTTGATGGGGTCTCTATTTGGAGAAAGTTTAAAATAAATATTTTTATTTTCAGCAATCTGTCTCAGGCAGGTTGCTGTTCTTTTTGTTTAAGGTTTTCATATTCGTTCATAAGTTCGTCCAAACGGATACTCATCTGCAGGACCTCTTTAGATGTTAATGAGTTCCTTCTCGCTGCCCTGCTCATTTCTTCACGGCACATTTCAATTTCATTAATTAAAAATATTTCCTGTTCCATGTAACATTCCTCCTATGTAAGTTTTTACATTTACTCTCTTATAACCCATACTAATAGAAGTTAAACTTATAAAAAGATATATTTTTATATAATTTTTGAAACTTAGCCCTGAGGTCATCCGTAAAGGATATCGACCGCAAGTAAAGCGGAGGTATAGCAGATGGAAACCATGATTAAACAGAAAATTAAAGAAGTGAAAAAAGGGGACCAATCAGCGTTTGAAGATATCGTATCTTTTTACCAGACTAAAGTGTACCATATTTGTTTACGTATGGTTGGGAACGCCTATGAAGCTGAAGATCTTGCACAAGAAGCCTTTATCCGTGCTTATACAAATATCCATACGTTTGATGAGAAAAGGAAATTTTCAACTTGGTTATATAGAATTGCAACCAATTTGTCAATCGACCGAATCCGTAAAAAGAAACCGGATTACCACCTCGATGCTGAGGTAAGAGGGACGGATGGACTGGATATGTATTCTCAATTGGCAGCTGACCAGGCTTTGCCGGAAGAAGAGGTAGAGAGCCTTGAACTTCAGAGTTATATCCATAAGGAAATTTTGGCCTTGCCGCCTAAATACCGTAGTGTAATCGTATTACGTTATTTAGACGAATTAGCACTTCAGGAAATAGCAGAAGTGCTGGACATCCCCGTGGGTACAGTAAAGACCAGAGTTCACCGCGGCAGGGAAGCATTGCGCAAAAGGCTTCGCCATGTGTAAAGGAGTTGAGGGAATGAATTGTAAAAAAGAAGCTATTTCACTCATGCATAAATATTTGGATGGGGAGCTAAAGAGAGAAGAAGAGAGACGACTGCGTAACCATCTGCAAAACTGCCCTTCCTGTCAAAACCATTTTCATGAATTAAAGCGTTCGATTACGCTGATAAAAAATACAGGTCCATCTTCGGCACCGAGTAATTTTACTGCAAACGTAATGAAGAGTCTTCCTAAAGAAAAAAAGAGGAAAAACTATATTAGAGCCATGCAGCGTCATCCAATATTGACAGCTGCCGCGGTATTTTTCATTCTTATGTTCAGTGGCATCTTTTCCGCTTGGAATCAGGATCATCATGTAACGGTATCTAAACAGGAAAACCTGGAAATCAGGGATAATACCGTAATCGTTCCTGAAGGTGTCACGATTAACGACGATCTGGTCGTCAGGAATGGAGATTTGAAAATTCTTGGAAAAATAAATGGTGATGTTACCATCATTAATGGAGACATTATAAATGGAAAGCCAAAGGGTGATATCGAAAATAATTTAGATTCATCCACCCTCCGTGCCTATACGGGAGAATTGACCGAGGTCAATCAAATCTATGAGTGGGTATGGTACCAAACGAAACATATAGTTTCTGATCTCTTTTCGTTTGAAGCAGATCAGGAGGAATAAACTCCAGGGTGATTTTACACCCTGGTTTTTTATACTAAATTGTCTGTTTGAATTGAATAATGGTTCTCATATTCCGATAAATAGAAGTGTGATATAATAATACAGGTAAATTTTTTTCTAAAAATTGCTTGATTTTAAAATTAAAAGGAAGTGTAGGCATGCTTGATGGGGGATTTGATGTATTAGATTATTTCTTAATTACGGTTGATATCGCCCTTGTCTGGTTTGTTGTATATAAATTAATCATGCTGATCCAGGGGACGAAAGCCGTACAGCTGCTAAAAGGTATATTCGTTATTCTGGGTATATGGTTATTGAGTAATTTATTTGGACTTACCACATTAAGGTGGTTAATGTCCCAGGCCATTACATGGGGTTTTCTTGCTATTATTATTCTTTTCCAGCCTGAACTCCGACGTGCATTAGAGCAATTAGGAAGAGGGAGCTTCTTCAGCAGAAACTCCTCCGAAGAGGATACAACTGAGAAATCAATTCAGGCTATAATTAAATCATGTAATTATATGGCTAAACGCCGTATAGGAGCCCTTATAACAATTGAAAGGGACACGGGAATGGGAGACTACGTTGAAACGGGGATTCGCATTGGCGGCCACCTTTCTAATGAGTTACTGACCAATATATTTATCCCTAACACTCCGCTTCATGATGGCGCCGTCATACTTAAAAATGATGAAATTGTCGCGGCTGCCTGCTACTTGCCGTTGTCTGAAAGTCCTTTTATTTCGAAGGAGCTTGGGACAAGGCACCGGGCGGCAATGGGGATCAGTGAGGTAACCGATGCATTAACCATCGTGGTTTCTGAAGAGACTGGAGCGATTTCCTGTACGAAAAACGGGGAACTTCACAGAAACCTCGACCAGGAAAAACTGGAAGAAATCCTCCGGACGGAGCTTGACTATTCCTCCGCAGTGAAGACCTGGAACTGGAGGGGGAAAAAGAATGGATAATTGGTTGAAAAGTATTTGGTTCATCCGAATTATTTCCTTGATTCTGGCAGGGTTATTATGGATTACAGTGAATGTAGATAATAATATGGACTCTGATTCTTTGTTCTTTAATGAAAACTCCTCGGATATGGAGACAATGGACAATATCCCACTTGAGATCAGATTTGACAGTGAGGAATACGTAGTAAGTGGATTGCCTCAAGAGGTTTCTGTAACAGTGGAAGGTCAGGCCAGTGTAGTTACTCCGGTAGTACGCCAGAAAAACTTCACGGTCTTTGTGGATTTAAACGGATTAGGTCCAGGAGTGCACGAAGTCTCTCTACAGCATTCAGGAATATCGAATCAACTTTCTGTTTCTCTCAAACCTAAAACGATCGAAGTCACTATTGAAGAAAAAGTCAGTGAGGATTTCGAAGTGAAGGTTGATTACCTGAATGAAAGCAGACTGGACAGTGAGCTCGTGCTAGAAGAACCAACGGTACAACCGGAAATGGCAACCATTACGGGATCAGCTTCTGTGGTCGATCGAGTGGCATCTGTGAAAGCTGTAGTCGATGTCGGATCAGCTCAGAGTTCACTTGAAGATATAGAAGCATCCGTGAAAGTATATGATGAACAAGGCAACGAGTTGAACGTGCTGGTCGATCCTACAACGGTTAAAGTAAATGTGCCACTATCCAAAAGGAAAAAAGAAGTTCCAGTGCAGGTTACACCAAAAGGTGGGGCTCCTGAAGGTGTGGTGGTCAATTCAGTAACTACTTCTACAGAAACAGTTACGTTGTACGGCCCAGAGGATGTCTTGGCGGTTATCAATAAGCTGGAGGAAATCCCTGTAGATATAACGGAAGTTACGGAAGACCAGACTCAGGAAGTGGAAATCCCGGTTCCCAATGGGGTTACCACTGTAGAACCAGAAAGGCTTGAAGTAGAAATAGATGTGGAAGATTGAAATGACAATGACCCACAATAAAATAAAAGTTTTCGCGGAATCGTTTAATCATAGCGCAGATTAATTAGGGTTCTTTCCTGCGATCACAATAAATGCAGCTAAATAACAAACAGTTTCACTTTAGAAAGAGAGGTTTTATTTATGGGAAAATATTTTGGTACAGACGGGGTCCGTGGTGTTGCTAATAAAGAACTGACCCCGGAACTTGCATTTAAACTCGGGCGATTTGGAGGTTATGTGCTAACAAAAGAGGTTACGAAACCTAAAATCCTTATCGGGCGTGACACGCGTATTTCAGGAGAGATGCTGGAAGGTGCTCTTGCTTCTGGCTTGCTGTCCATTGGCGCGGAGGTTATGCGTTTGGGTGTCATCTCTACTCCGGGGGTAGCTTTCTTAACAAAGGCGCTTCAGGCAGAGGCAGGGATTATGATTTCTGCTTCTCATAATCCTGTGGAGGATAATGGGATAAAATTCTTTGGACCAGATGGTTTCAAACTAACAGAAGCTCAGGAACAAGAAATTGAAGAGCTGATTGATGGGGAAACAGATACACTTCCACGTCCGTCCGGTTCTGATTTAGGTCAAATTAACGACTATTTTGAAGGTGGACAAAAGTACTTACAGCACCTCAAGCAGACAGTCGATTATGATTTTGATGGACTGCATATCGCATTAGACTGTGCGCACGGTTCTACCTCTTCGCTTGCTTCTCATTTATTTGCTGATCTAGAAGCTGATATCTCTTCTATCGGAGCATCACCAGATGGGCTGAATATTAACGAAGGTGTAGGCTCCACCCATCCTGAAAAACTGCAGGAACTGGTTAAGGAAAAAGGAGCAGACATTGGCCTTGCTTTTGACGGAGATGGAGATCGGTTAATTGCAGTGGATGAAAAGGGAAATATTGTGGATGGCGACCGCATTATGTATATATGTGCTCAGCACATGAATCAGAGTGGAACACTTACTCATTCAACGGTCGTTTCAACGGTTATGAGTAACCTTGGATTCTACAAGGCGTTAGAATCCAAAGGCATGAAAAGTGATAAAACCGCGGTGGGCGACCGCTACGTAATGGAAGAAATGCGCCGCGGCGGCTATAACCTGGGCGGTGAACAATCAGGCCATATTATTTTCCTCGATCATAATACAACTGGCGACGGGCTGCTTTCTGCACTCCAGCTGGTCAATGTTATGAAAGAAACCGGCAAGCCTTTGTCAGAGCTTGCCGGTGAAATGGAGAAATTTCCACAAGTTCTTAAGAATGTGAGAGTCATTGATAAAAATAGAGTACAGACTCATCCTCGTGTTCAAGAAGCCATTCAGGCAGTAGAAGAAGAAATGGGAGGTAGCGGACGGGTGCTGGTCCGTCCTTCAGGTACTGAACCGCTTGTACGGATTATGGTCGAAGCACCAACTGAAGAACAATGTGAAACCTACGTGAATAAAGTAGTTAAAGTAGTAGAAGAAGAATTGGGTATGAAAGAAGAATAAAGACAAGTCGCAGGGGGCACATGCGTGCATCCTGCGGCATACTATATAGCGTGGTTTTCAAGACCCTCATAATAAAGATTGACCTGCAAATAAAAGTTCAGGTAAAATAAAAGCTGGCCTGAAAAAATAAGTTTACCGCAGTTTTGTTTTGGTAATGTAAGTTAAGGGCCGTATTCAAGCATAGAAAAGGAGAGAAGAAGTAATTAATTGAAAAGCGCCAGGACTGTGTGCTGAAGTAGCAGCACAGTTGACGAGGAGGAGGTTCATCGAACGTTCGGCGGATGCCTCCCAGTTGCCGCACTCAACTGGAAGTTCAAAGGTTAAACCAAAGAGGCGACTCTTTGCTCAAATCCTTTGAACAAAGTGCTTAAAATACAGAAACGCAACGGGAGAGGGGCAGCGAATCAGCCCCTGAATTAGATTGATGCTCATTCGTTGCCCTTACTCCATAATTTGAGGAGGACAACAACTTATGTGTGGAATTGTAGGATATATAGGACAAGATGATACGAAAGATATATTACTGAATGGCCTTGAGAAGTTGGAATATCGCGGTTATGACTCTGCGGGAATTGCCACTTTGAACAATGATGGTGTGAACGTATTTAAAGTAAAAGGCCGCATTGCTGCCTTAAGAGAAGCTGTTGATGAAAATAATAAAGCTACTCTTGGAATCGGTCACACCCGTTGGGCAACACATGGTGTGCCAAGTCGTGAAAATGCTCACCCGCACCAAAGTGTTTCTGAGCGATTCACTATTGTTCATAATGGTGTAATTGAAAACTATATTGATATTCGTGATGAGTATCTGGCTAATGTGAATATGAAGAGTGAGACGGATACAGAAATCATTGTCCAGCTTATCGAAGTATTAAATGAGCAAATGGACGATGTAGCAGCTGCTTTTCGTAAGGCAGTAGAATTACTATCCGGATCCTATGCTATCGCTCTAATTGATCGTGAGAACAAAGATACGATTTATGTAGCTAAGAATAAAAGTCCATTACTAGTTGGTCTGGGTGACGACTTCAATGTTGTTGCCAGCGATTCTATGGCTGCATTACATGTTACGGATCAATTTTTGGAGCTGATGGATAAAGAAACGGTTATCGTTCAAAGGAATAGTGTAGAAATTCAAAAATTGGACGGTACTACTGTATCACGTGAACCATTCACAGCAGAGCTGGATGCTACAGATATAGAAAAAGGGACATACCCTCACTTCATGCTTAAAGAAATTGATGAACAGCCATTCGTTATTCGTAAAATCATTCAGGAATATAAAAATGAAAATGATGAAATCAAGCTAGACCTTGATATTCGTCAGGCTATGAAAAGTTGTGACCGCATTTATATCATTGCTGCTGGAACGAGTTACCACGCAGGACTTCTTGGAAAACAATTCATTGAGAAATTAGCGAATATTCCAGTAGAAGTTCATGTGGCCAGTGAGTTCTCTTATAACATGCCGCTTCTTTCTGAAAAGCCACTATTCTTGTTTATTTCACAAAGCGGAGAAACAGCGGACAGCCGCTCTGTACTTGTCCAAATAAAAGAACTTGGTCATCCAGCGTTAACGCTCACAAACGTACCTGGATCCACCCTTTCCCGGGAAGCAAATTATACAATGCATCTGCATGCAGGACCTGAAATTGCAGTTGCATCAACGAAAGCTTATACAGCACAAATGGCCGTCCTGGCTATCCTTGCGGTTGATACCGCACGTGCTAAAGGTCTTGAGCTCGAGTTTGATCCAATGCAGGAGCTGGGAATTGCTGCCAATGCTATGGAAGCTTTAACGGATCAGAAGGAAGAACTAGAAGAACTGGCTCGTGAATACCTTCCGACCACACGCAATTGCTTCTTCATTGGTCGCAGTGTGGATCATTATGTAGGGCTTGAAGGTTCTTTGAAATTAAAAGAAATATCTTATATTCAAGCAGAAGGTTTTGCCGGCGGTGAATTGAAGCACGGAACCATCGCACTAATTGAAGATGGAACCCCTGTTATAGCCCTTGCCACTCAGGAGAACGTTAATTACTCTATCCGTGGTAATGTCCAAGAGGTAGAAGCTCGTGGGGCAAACAGCTTAATTATAAGTATGAAGGGGCTTGATAAAGAAGGAGATGCATTTGTCATTCCTTATGTACATCACCTTCTTACACCGCTTGTCTCTGTGATTCCTCTGCAGCTAATTTCTTATTACGCCGCGCTTCACCGCGATTGCGATGTTGATAAGCCTCGTAACTTAGCTAAGAGTGTTACAGTAGAATAAAATACGCGTTAATAGAGAAAAAGGCAGTTGAGTTTTAATACTCAGCTGCCTTTTTTTATGGGAGTTAAAATGCGCAGGTGAAAAGACGCTGCATTTTCATGTATTTGTACATCA
>NZ_JBAPTY010000004.1:0-5854 GCF_049282395.1 Halobacillus sp.
ACGAGACTCCCGCGGGAGAAGGAGCTAGGCGAGACCCCACAAGGAGTGTTAACGACTGAGGAGGCTTGCCAGTTCCCCCGCAGGAAAGCGAGTTGTTTCCGCAGCCTCCCTTATCAAATTTTCGGCACCGGATCCAAGTTATCTTGAAACTGAGTCTTCAACAATCCGGCCCTATTGCGTAATAAGCTTTTTATGGAAAATCAACAATAAGCTTTAGCAGAGCCTTTTTTAAAAATAATTATGCTCTGCTGGGGTGGAGGCACTCGTCTATAAGCACAATAAAACACAAGCAGCGAAACCAGAGGAATCGCTGCTTGTGTTTTTATTAAGGCTGAAGAAAAATAGCTTCAAGTGGAGGCTCGTCACCAGCTAAGCCCACGGCAACAGCTGTATAAGCCTGGTTAGGACTTAAGGTTACATTTGGAACAGTTAAGGCTGTCTGATTTGTTCCTGCCACGCGGACTTCAAGGTTAGCGGTCGTCGGCGGGAGTGTGAGGTAGCGGGTAGCTTTTCCGAATGGTACATTACGGAAGAGTACATCTCCGCCCTGTACAGCAATATCTACGTTCGGTGCGTTTGGCGATAAGTGCCAGAAGCGGACCTTAGCATTTCCAGATGAGATACTGTCATTATCTGCGACGGCGATCAGCCGCAGGTTGTTCAGCCTGCCGGCAGCAGCAACCGTATACATATTACCTGCTTCGACGGAGACGTTTTGCGTCAAGACGGGCTGATTCGTTTCTCCGGCAGGATAAATGTCGATTCGATATTGGCCTGCAGGAACGCTTAAATATTCACTTTGCTGCTTATACGTAACGCCTTCGAGAACCTTCTGGCCGTTCACATAAACATCTACGGCAGGAGCATCCGGAGAAGCATGGAGTACACGGACCTTCGCTTCCCTGTTCATTCCCATCATACCAGAATTTTCACCGCGTTCCTGCATCATGATCCAGCGCTGCATACATTCCAAATGTCTTTGGTAATAATAGATGTGCTTCTGAGGATCGGAATACTTATAATAATTCGACAGCATATCGTACTTGGCAGCATTCCACGCCAATTGATCATAAGGGTCATAATTATACATGGGCAGGCTCCTTTCATAAAAATAACTTCCCAAATAAGCTTATTCAAATTATCAGAAATGAGACCCCGTTTTTAAAATCCTGCTTTACAATAGGAGGAGATAGACGCGAAAGAAAAGAGATATGATACAATGAACCATAATAACTATGTGTTAAAGTAGGTGAAGTTTTGGTTAATATGAAAGACGTAGCCAGGGAAGCTGGTGTTGGCCTCGGTACCGTTTCTAGAGTTCTGAATAAAAATGGACCTGTGAAAGAAGCTACCCGCCTGAAGGTAGAAAGGGCGATTGAAACGTTAAAATATAAGCCGAATGAAGTCGCTCGAAACTTTAAAATGCAGCAGTCTCAATCGGTTGCACTCATTGTTCCTACGATTTGGCATCCTTTCTTCTCGAATTTCGCTTATCACCTGGAGAAGAAGCTTTCAGAGAACGGCTATAAGATGATTCTTTGTAATTCACAGAGTGATGTAGATAAAGAGATTAATTATATTTCTATGTTAGAGAAAAACAAAATTGATGGATTGGTTGCCATTACGTACAGCTATGACCTGGACCAGTATATATCCAGCGACTTGCCTATTGTGAGCATCGACCGTCACTTTACGGAGGATGTAGTATATGTAACGAGTGATAATGAAAGCGGCGGCCGTATTGCTGCTGATGAATTGATGAAGCGGGATTGTAAAGAAATTGCTTTTCTAGGCAGTCTCTCCAGCATTAAAAATGAATCCATGAGACGGCGCCAGGGATTTGAAAATGAAGTGAAAAAGCATAACTTTCCGCACCGTATTCTCGAACTGGAAGAACCTGTTCATGACATTGCAGGGAGTGTCCGTCAGTTTTTTGAGGAGTATCCTGAAGTAGATGGAGTTTTCGCGATGAACGATAAATGGGCAAGAATTATCATTGAAGAATTGAAAGCCAAAGGGAAAAAAGTTCCTGAGGATGTCCAGGTGATCGGCTACGACGGCGTAACCCCGAGTAAAGAAGAAGAATTAACATTCTCAACGATTAAACAGCCTGTGCCGCTTATGGCAGAGAAAGCAACACAAGCCCTGATGCAAATCATTCAGGACGAACCTGGGGAAGAGAAGATCATTCTGCCGGTCGAATTTTTTGCTGGAAATAGTACAAAAAAGTATTGACATATGTTGCTGAAAGCGATAACATTTGATATATCAGAAAAAGCGATTTCTAGAGTCGCTTTTCTTTAAAACGAAAAGTGGAAACGTTTCCACTTTTTGCTCAGTCGTTTTGAATAGGACGCAAACGTTGGTTTATTTTTTACCCTAAAGTGGAAACGTTTCCACTTTGTAGAATGATTTTGAATTTTAGGAGGGGAATGGAATGGCTAGAAACCCTAAAGCAGTTGCCGATGCCGTACTGGAAGCTTTTGGCGGAAGAGAGAATATTTATAAGGTGTCTCACTGTGCCACCAGGTTGCGAGTAGAATTGCATGATGATAAGAAAATGAATAAACAGGCTTTTGATTCCATTGAAGGAGTGAATGGCTACTTTTTTCAAAGCGGTCAGCACCAGGTTATTTTGGGGACAGGTTTTGTAAATAAAGTATTTGCTGAATTTGAGAAGATGGGTATCGCTGAATCTCAGGGAGAGAAGGAAGAAGAAAGCACTTCGAATAAAGGGAAAATGCAGCAGCTGACCAAAACTTTCGCCGATATCTTTATTCCCGTTATTCCTGTACTGATCGCTACGGGTCTTTTGATGGGCTTACGCGGATTATTAATTAATGGGTTTGGAATGGAAATGTCCGGTACGATTTTGAAATTATCTCAGGTTCTAACCGATACGGCCTTTACCTTTATTCCTGTACTGGTCACCTGGTCGGCTATGAAAAAATTCGGAGGATCTCCGGTTATCGGCGTGGCCCTCGGATTAATGCTTGTGGCCCCTCAGCTTCCCGATAAATGGGCTGTATCTTTTGGAGAGGCCGAACCGCTGCTGCTGCCATTCTTAGGTTTCGATATTCCGATTACAGGAATGCAAAGTTCCATTCTTCCAGCTGTATTTATGGGCTGGTTAGCCGCTAAAATTGAAAAGAGCGCGAGAAAATACATTCCAGAAGTACTGGATTTAATATTAACACCGTTTGTCACCTTGCTCTTCTCGCTTATTCTAGGTCTGGTTATGGTCGGGCCACTGATCTTAGGAATTGAAAATCTAATTACTTCAGGCATCATGTACTTTTTCGAACTACCCTTTGGGTTAGGCGGGTTTATCTACGGAGGCGCCATTCAGTTCTTAGCCATCACGGGTATGCACCACACGATTGTACCAATTACCGTGAAGATGGTTGCCGAGACAGGCTATGACTTGATCAACCCGATAGGTACCGCGGCCATTGCCGGACAGGCTGGTGCTGCGCTTGCTGTTGTCCTCCAGCAGAAAAACCGGATTAAGCGATCCAATATGTTTGGTTCTGTCATTCCAGCTTTCTTAGGGATCACGGAGCCCGTCATGTTCGCCATTAACCTGCCAAAAGTAAAACCGTTTTTATTCGGATGTTTAGGTGGAGCTGTCGGTGGCGGTCTGGCTTCGATTCTGGGAATTGCTGCTGCAGGAACAGGATCGACGATGCTTCCAGGGCTTCTGTTATACATTGGAGGCGGCTTCTTCCAGTACATTTTAGTTATTCTTGTCGCTTTAGCCGTATCCTTCCTGGTAACATTCTTCGTCTATCGTGAAAAACAGGAGGAAGAAGTGGAGCATCCTGAGATGAACTATGATGTGAAACATGGTTAATTGGTAAGTACACCAGTGAATTTACTAATTTTACGTGTGAGTTACGCTGACTAAATTCTAAAACAGGTGGGTCGGGGAAAGGTGATTTTCCCTGCTCACCCTTTGTCCATTATGGATAATTGTGAACGCCATCATTCTTTTTCAACCCCCTAAATACAAAAAAGGAAGGAGCCCCTTATGACCCAGCTTATAGACTTTTCTAACCGTCAAAATCGATTTTTATCGCTGACGGATGTATCCAGCCAGTATTTGCAAATGATTGAAGGCAAAACCAAACAGGATCCTTACTATCCAACCTATCATGTGGCTCCTCACCATGGATTACTGAACGATCCGAACGGATTATCTTTTTTCAACGGGAAACATCACATCTTTTATCAATGGTTCCCCCTCGGTCCAGTTCACGGCCTTAAGCACTGGTATCACGTATCTACGGAAGATTTCATCCATTTTGAGGACCACGGCATCGCTCTTTATCCTGATTGTGAGCTTGATTCCCATGGATGCTTTTCTGGAGCGGCCTTTGCAGAAGGCGGAATGCTTCACCTTTTCTATACAGGAAACCACGTGACAGAAGAGGGCATACCGAATCCAAGTCAAGTGTACGCCTCGATGGATAAGCATTTGAATATTACAAAAGGGCGTCCTATCGCTCATGCACCTGCTCCAGGATTCACCCATAACTTTCGCGATCCTGTTGTTTTTAAACGAGAGAATATTTACTATATGCTAGTAGGAGGAGAAACCAAAGACGGGGAGGGGGCCCTGGCTCTTTATCAAGGAGAAAGTATACAGCAGTTATCTTTTCAAGGAAAAGTGACCACAGACCTGCCGGATGCCGGGTATATGTGGGAATGCCCCAACTACTTTGAGCAGGACGGGCGCGGGGTGTTCATCTTTTCTCCTCAGGGAGAGTTAGAAAGCGATAAGTATAACTTCAATAATGTGTTTTCTGTCGCTTATGTGCTCAGTGATCCGCTGGATGTTCGCAAGCTTCACTATGAAGGGAAGCAGTACATTGAACTTGATAAAGGATTCGACTTTTATGCTCCTCAAACGTATGAGGATGAACGGGGAAGAAGGATTCTAATAGGATGGCTCGGTAACTCGAAAAGCGATTACCCAACGGATGAGAATATGTGGGCACACATGCTGACGATTCCCCGGCAAGTTACCCTTCAGAGGAACCGCCTCGTTCAACAGCCGCTGGAGGAACTGAAGAAATTACGTCTAGGTGCAGAAACACTGGAACAGGAACATGGCTTAATCTCCCGGGCGTTTGAGCTGGAGTTATCCGTGGATCCAGACTTTACTCTAACTTTTACTAATCGTAAAGGGGAATCTGTCACTTTCTCATCGAATGGGGAGGAATATTGCCTGGATCGCTCTGACATGACTCATACGTTTGCGGAAACCTACGGAACGAAGCGATATGCTTTAAGAAAATATAAAGAAAGCCACCGCATCCGTATGTTTATGGATACTTCCAGTCTGGAAATCTTTTGTGATTATGGGGAAACCGTGTTTACCAGCCGTATATTCATAGAGGATCTGGAATACTTGAAGTCAACTGGGGTTTCGGGCACCCTATACAACTTCGGCTCTATTACACTTGAAGCGCAGAATGGCTGATCAAGCCTCCTTGGACTTTCAACTGGAAGAAACCAAGCGGAGATCTGCTTTTTTAGAATGGTGTAGCTGAAAAACAAACGATACGAACTCTTCACTCAAAAAAAGCGGAAGGACCAACCAGGCCTTCCGCTTTTGCTAATTAATTCTCATTAAATGATTATTCAACAAAAGGGCCGGATTATTGAAGACTAAGTTTCGAGATGTCTCAGGTCCGTTGCTGAAAAGTAGATGAGGGCAGCTACGGAAACAACTCGCTTTCCTGCGGCCCTACAAGACGTAGGGTCGATCGACGTTGCCACAGGACGTGGCGACTTTAGTCGATCCTCCTTTTACCAGGAGCCTCCTCAGTCGTTAACACTCCTTGTGGGG
>NZ_JBAPTY010000005.1:0-21561 GCF_049282395.1 Halobacillus sp.
TCTTTTTTCCACTCATTCAGTAATTGGACCTCTTTCTCTTTCAATTGACCTTGCTGAATTAATTGAAGCAACAACTGGTCAAAGCTCGCCAGCGATTGATAAGACAACTGACTTTCCTGAAAGGCTTCATTTGCTCTTTCTAGATTGTACGTAAATATAGAAAGTATAGTCTCTACTTCTACTCCGGCCGTTCGTAAAGCCTGAGCAGACTCAATGGAGGACTTACCTGTAGAAATCAGATCTTCGATTACAACAGCGCGCTGCCCCTTTTCAATATGCCCTTCGATTTGATTCCCTTTCCCATGCTTCTTCGGGGACGAACGTACATAAACCATCGGCAGATCCATTCTCTCGGCTACCCAGGCAGCATGGGGGATACCGGCTGTTGCACATCCAGCAATCACATCGACATCAGGCTCAAGCTCTTTAATTAACTTTACAAATCCATCAGCCACATGGCGCCGAATCTCTGGATACGACATGGTCAGCCGATTGTCGCAATAGATAGGTGAACGAAGCCCTGACGTCCAAGTGAACATGTCTTCAACTTCAATTTTAACGGCTTCAATTTTTAATAAATCCTGTATCAGCTGATCATCCATTGGTAAATGCCTCCTTCACGGTTTCATAGGCGTGCCGCGGGTCTTTGGCGTCCCTGATCGCACGGCCAACCACAATTGAATTGCTTTGTTCCTTCTTAGCTTCTTCAGGTGTTGCTACACGCTTTTGATCATGCGTCTCCCCTGAAGGCAGACGAATGCCAGGAGTAAGCGTGTGAAATTTTTGTCCTGCAGCTTCTTTTATTAGACGTGATTCTTTAACTGAACATACTACACCATCAGCTCCATTTTGTTCAGCCATCTCTGCGTAATGACCCACCATACTTTCTAATGACCGGCTGAGAAGCAGCTCATTTTGAATCATTGCAGCATCAGAAGATGTGAGAATGGTCACCGCGAGCAGTAATGGGCGTTGTGACTCGTCTACCTGCTCAAGTCCTTCGCGCGCAGCCTGGATCATGTCAGCCCCTCCCTGGGCATGGACGTTAACTACGTCTACTCCGAGGTGGGCAAGATTTGCCATCGCTCTTTGCACAGTTTTCGGAATATCGTGAAGCTTCAAATCCAGAAATACAGGATGATGATTTTCTTTTAACCTTTGGATAATTTGCGGGCCTTCTCTGTAGAAAAGCTCCATTCCGACCTTCACCGGGACGCCTCCCAGTTGATACGATTGTAAAAAGTGAAGAGCCTTTTCTCCTGTTTCAAAATCAAGCGCGAAATATACCGGATGCAGCTGTTTCATAATGTGCCCCTCCAATCACTTCCTCTATAGATGAAAAACCATATCTCTCAAGGGCTTCAGGTAATTGTTCGATCAATTCTTTACATATAAGAGGATTCTTGAAATTCGCGCTTCCTACCGCAACAGCGCTCGCACCTGCCAGCAAATATTCGATAATATCATCTGTCGTTTCAATTCCGCCCATGCCAATAATCGGCAGGTTCACGGCTTGATAGACCTGGTGAATCATTCGGATGGCGACAGGTTTTACCGCTGGTCCGGACAGCCCTCCTGTCTGGTTGGAAATAATCGGCTTTCTCGTTGCCGGATCAATTCTCATGCCTGTTAATGTATTGATCATTGATAACCCATCCGCTCCACCAGCCGCTGCTGCTTTCGCGAGGGCAACGATATCTGTCACATTCGGTGAGAGTTTTACATAGACCGGGACCGTACTAACCGATTTGACCCTGGATGTTACTTCTTCGGCAAGTCTCGGATCCGTACCAAACTGCACACCGCCTTCTTTTACGTTCGGACAGGAGATATTCAGCTCCAGTGCATCAACTTCCTTACAAATGGTTGCTGCTACATGTTCATACTCTTCCATCGTGCTGCCGGAAACATTGGCAATCAAAGGAGTATCGTAAGCTTTTAGAAAAGGAATTTCTTCTTTCACAATTTTCTCTACACCTGGGTTCTGAAGTCCGATCGCGTTCAACATTCCACTAGATGTTTCAGCTACTCGCGGCGCCTCGTTTCCGTAGCGCTTCTCACCTGTCGCAGCTTTTAAAATAACCGCTCCTAACTCGGTAAGATCATAAAACTGAGCAAACTCTTTCCCAAATCCAAAACAACCGGAGGCTGGCATAATAGGATTCTTCAAGTCTAGTCCAGGCAGGGAAACTGAAATGTCCATTACAACACAACCTCCTTTGCTTTAAAGACTGGTCCATCACAGCAGACGCGGCGATATCCTTTTTCATCATCTTCCGGTGTATGAACGACGCAGGCAAAACAGGCTCCAATACCACAACCCATTCTTTCTTCCATCGAAAGATAACCGCGCACGTCATCAAGCTGATTAGCTATGGCTTTCAACATGACCGTTGGACCGCATGAAAAATACGTATCAAAGCTTCCTCTCAGCTCCCCGGTTCGATCGGTTACAAGTCCCTGTTCACCAAGACTGCCATCATCCGTCGTCACATATACAGAGCCAAGATCCTTGAATTCTTCGACTAAAAACGCCTCTTCCTTACTTCGGAAACCAAGCACTGTCGTGACTTTTATACCTTGTTCGACGAGCTGCTTCGCCAGGTAATAAAGGGGAGGGACCCCAATCCCCCCACCTACTATTAAGGCTTCGCGCACATCTTCTTCAATCGGAAAGCCTTGACCTCCTGGTCCAAGAACATCAAGTTTATCTCCTGTCTGTTTCTCAGTAAGAGCCTCCGTTCCATCTCCTAATACTTTATAAAGCAAGGTGATCTCACTTTTGTCTAGATGTACATCTGCAATGGAAACAGGACGTCTAAGAAAGAACCGATCACTAACCTGGATATGCACAAATTGACCTGGATCTTTGACTTCTTCCGCAATCTGACCTTTTAAGACCATTCGATAGGTATCTTTCGCTACGGCGCTATGATCGACGATTTCCATCCATTCTCTTCTCATGAGGGTTTCACCGCTTCCATTGGCGGAATGGCGCGAGCTGTAAAAGTCATAACGTTAATCACATCTACGATCGCTTTTGCCGTATCGAGACTGGTCAGGCAGGCAATGCCATGTTCGACTGCTTCCCTGCGGATACGAAATCCGTCAGATCTAGCTCTTGATCCTGTATTCAGTGTGTTAACGACGAACTGGACATCTCCGTTCTGGATTAGATCAATCACATCCCTCTGATCAGATCCTACTTTTCCGACCGCTTCTACAGGAATGGAAGCTTCTTCAATAACGGCAGCCGTTCCTTCGGTTGCAAACAGCTGAAAGCCTAATTCATAAAAAGTCTGTGCGATTTCCAGCATTTCTGATTTATCTTTATCAGCTACGGTTAGTAAGACGGACCCCTGGGTTGGTATTTTAAGCCCTGCGGAGATCATTCCTTTAAATAAAGCTTTTTCAAGCGTCTGGTCATATCCAATTACTTCACCTGTGGATTTCATCTCAGGTCCAAGCGTCGTATCAACGCTTCTTAATTTCTCAAAGGAGAAGACCGGCACTTTCACGTATACACCATCTGGCTTAGGAGCTACCCCCGAAGGAAAGCCTAGCTCAGGCAGCTTTTCACCTAGAATAACTTGAGTTGCCAGTTTTGCCATAGGTACGCCTGTAATCTTACTGAGGAACGGAACGGTACGACTGGCTCTAGGGTTCACTTCAAGAACGTAAGCTGTATCCTCAAACACCACAAACTGAATGTTGATTAGCCCCTTCATGTTTAACTCTCTGGCGATTTTAGTTGTTGCCTCAATGCACTGATCTTCAAGAGCCTGCGAAAGACGCTGGGTCGGATACACACCCATGGAGTCACCGGAGTGAACACCAGCACGTTCAATATGTTCCATAATTCCTGGAATAAAGACATCGTTACCGTCTGTGATGGCGTCCACTTCAATCTCCATCCCTGTCATATATTTATCTATTAAGATCGGGTGGCCATTGTGGACCGTTACATTCGTTTCCAAGTAGGTCTTCAACTCTTCTTCGGAATAGACAATCGCCATTGCGCGGCCGCCGAGTACATAGGAAGGCCTTACGACGAGTGGATAACCAATGTGAGCGGCTGCCTGAAGGGCTTCCTCTTCACTTGTTACGCTCTCCCCGCCAGGCTTAGCGATCTCAAGCTTGTTCAGCAGCTGTTCGAATAAGTCACGATCTTCTGTCTGATTGATGGCATCCATCGTGGTTCCTAATATTTGAACTCCCTGGCGGCTTAACCCTTCGACAAGATTAATGGCCGTCTGTCCGCCGAACTGGATGATCACGCCTTCCGGCTCTTCCAGGTCGATGACGTTCATAACATCCTCAAGCGTAAGCGGTTCGAAATACAGCTTGTCCGATACGCTGAAGTCTGTGGAAACCGTTTCCGGATTATTATTCATAATAATCGCTTCATAACCCATTTCTTTAAGAGCTAGAACAGAGTGAACCGTAGCATAGTCAAACTCTACCCCCTGGCCGATTCGAATCGGTCCAGAACCAATTACGAGTACTTTTTTGTTATTGGAAGGCAGTGATTCATTCTCGTCTTCATAGCTGCTGTAAAAATAAGGCGTTTCTGATGCGAATTCTCCGGCGCATGTATCCACCATTTTGTAAACCGGCAAAATGCTTCGCTCTTTACGATAGTTCATTACATCATCGATAGCACATTCCGCAAGACGGGCAATTTGACGATCCGCGAAGCCTGCCCGTTTGACTTTAAGGAGTAAATCTTCCTGCAGTCCATGCTGCTTAAGCTCTTCTTCTAAATGGATAATGTTCTGAAGCTTGTTTAAAAAGAAGTAATCGATTCCTGTTTGTTCGTGGAGTTCCTGAATCGTATGTTTTCTTCTTAAAGCTTCCGCTAAGATGAAGATCCTTTCGTCATCTGCGGACTTCATACGAGTAAACATTTGCTCTTTCGAAAGATCGGCAATCGAACTCATGTATAGTTCTTCTGTCTCACCCTCCAGGGAGCGGACACCTTTTAACAAGGATTCTTCCAGTGTTCTTCCAATTGACATGACTTCTCCGGTCGCTTTCATTTGAGTCCCAAGTTTCCGGTTACCTTTAGCAAATTTATCAAAAGGCCAGCGTGGGATTTTCGTAACCACATAGTCGAGTGCTGGTTCAAAGCAGGCATAAGTGGTGCCCGTAATTGGATTTTGGATTTCATCAAGCGTCATGCCTACCGCAATCTTAGCCGCAAGTTTGGCAATTGGATACCCAGTAGCCTTTGAAGCAAGCGCAGAAGAACGACTGACTCTAGGATTCACTTCAATTACATAATATTGAAAGCTGTGAGGATCTAAAGCAAGCTGAACGTTGCATCCGCCTTCGATTTCAAGTGCGCGTATGATATCCAGGGACGCATTTCTAAGCATTTGGTATTCTCGATCACTTAGTGTCTGGGACGGTGCTACCACAATAGAGTCTCCCGTGTGGATACCGACAGGGTCAAAGTTTTCCATGTTACAAACTACAATCGCGTGATCGCTTTTATCGCGCATCACTTCATACTCTACTTCCTTAAATCCAGCAATATTCTTTTCTATTAAACACTGCTTTACCGGCGACAAGGCGAGACCGTTCCTTGCCGTTTCCCTTAGCTGGGCTTCATCATCGCACATGCCTCCACCAGCGCCGCCCATTGTATAAGCTGGACGGACGATAACGGGATATCCAATATCATCGGCAAAGCTGAGCGCTTCATCTACAGAGCTTACAATTTCACTTTCTGGTACAGGCTCGTTCATCTCATGCATAAGAGAACGGAACTTTTCACGATCCTCCGCTTTTTCAATGGCTTCAAGCGGTGTACCTAACAGTTCAACTCCATATTGCTCAAGAATACCGGATTCACTTAAGCCAACGGCCATATTCAAACCTGTCTGACCGCCAAGGGTAGGCAGAATGGCATCAGGTTTTTCTTTACGAATAATCTTTTGCAAAAATTCGACTGTCAGAGGTTCCATATATACTTGATCGGCAAAGGTGTGATCTGTCATGATCGTCGCCGGATTGGAATTGGCGAGAATGACTTCGTAACCTTCTTCTTTCAGAGATTGGCAGGCCTGTGTCCCTGAGTAATCAAATTCTGCCGCCTGTCCGATAACGATAGGACCGGACCCGATCACCATGATTCTTCTTATATCTGTACGTTTTGGCATGCTGAGTCCCCCTTTTCTTTGGCTAGGTTTTCTTTTACTTGGCGCAGAAACTCATCAAATAAATGAGATGTATCTTCTGGACCTGGTGAGCTTTCCGGATGGTACTGGGCAGTAAATACTGGGAATTGCTTATGCTGCAATCCTTCTACGGTCTGATCGTTCAGTGAAACCTGCGTCAAAACGAGATCCGTATCGATGAGCGACTCTTTATCAACCGTGTATCCATGGTTTTGTGAGGTAATATATGTTCTTCCGGATTCAAAATCCTTCACTGGCTGGTTTGAACCGCGATGACCGAATTTCATTTTCGTAGTATCGCCTCCTGAAGCAAGAGCAATCAGCTGGTGACCCAGACAGATCCCAAAGATCGGAACGGCTCCAATCAATTTTTTTACGGTTTCAATCGCTTCCGGCACGTTCTTTGGATCTCCTGGCCCGTTCGACAACATCACACCGTCAGGCTTAAGACGCTCGATTTCTTCCGCGGAGGTGTTATATGGAACAACCGTCACATGGCAGTTTCGCTTCGTAAATTCTCTTAATATCCCGTGTTTCATGCCATAATCAATCAGAACAATCCGATAACCGCGGCCTGGAACGACATATGGCTTAACTGTAGACACTTGTTTAACCTGATCCGTAGCAAGCTTTGTTTCGCTTAAGATTTGCAACACTTCATTTACAGGACATTCGCTGGATGTAAGCATCGCCTTCATAGTTCCATGTTTTCTAATAATTTTAGTAAGCTTTCTTGTATCAATGCCGCTGATTCCAGGGATTTCTTTCGCTTTTAGAAATTCATCCAGTGTTTCTTCGCGGCGGAAGTTCGACGGTTGTTCACAATGCTCCTTCACCACCACGCCGAGTAAGGATGGGTTCACCGTCTCAAAATCATCTCGATTAACTCCGTAGTTTCCGATTAAAGGATAGGTGAAAGTGACGAGCTGGCCACAGTAGGAAGGATCTGAAATCACTTCCTGATAGCCGGTCATTCCTGTGTTAAATACAATTTCCCCTATTGTTTCCCTTTCACTTCCAAACCCTTCTCCGACAAAAATGGTCCCATCTTCAAGTACGAGCTGCTTTTTCATTTTGTGCCTCCTCCCAAACGATTTCTCCATTTGATAATGTTAGTACTGGAAAACCTTTAGCTGTCCAGTTATGAAACGGGCTGTTTTTGCCCTTTGAGATAAATTGGTGACGGTCAATTACCCTGCTTGCTTCTATGTCAATGAGGGTAATATCCGCTGGGGCCCCTTCTTCCAGGCGCCCGTAAGGCAAACCGAACACGTCAGCCGGAGCTTGTGTCATCCAGTAAAGAAGCTCTTCCAGTGTCATTACTTCTTTTTCGACTAATTCTGTATAAAGGAGAGGGAACGCCGTTTCGAATCCAGTGATGCCAAAAGGAGAGTTCAAGAATCCCTGCGTTTTGTCCTCTTCCGTATGAGGGGCATGGTCGGTAGCAATAAAGTCGATCGTCCCGTCCCGTAAGCCTTCAAGAAGAGCTTGCTGATCCTCAACAGATCTGAGTGGAGGATTCATTTTAAACATGGCGTCATCTTCAAGAATCGAATGTTCATTTAAAATTAAATGGTGAGGCGTAACCTCTGCCGTTACCCGGATACCCGCCCGTTTGGCATCTCGGATAACGCGGACAGACTCCTTAGTGGACACATGACACACATGATAGTGACAGTCAGCGGCTTCAGCCAGAAGAACATCTCTTGCTATTTGAATGGATTCGGCAATGTTTGGAATTCCCGGGAGATTTAATCGTTCGCTTACCTCTCCCTTATGAGCAACTCCTCCGTAAACGACCGAATTATCCTCACAGTGAGCCACGACAGCCTTGTTCACACGGCTCGCTTCAAGCATTGCCTCATACATTTTTCCGGCTGTCTGAACCCCGACTCCATCATCTGTAAATGCGAAAGCTCCATTCTCACTTAAAGCTTCCATATTGACGAGCTCTTCACCAAGCTGTCTCGTTGTAATCGATGCGTAGGGAAGTACACGTACATGAGCATGTTGATTTATCTTGTCCCACAAGGCAGTTAGGTTTTCCTCTGTATCAGGTACCGGTCTTGTATTTGGCATCGCACATACCGTAGTGAAACCACCTTTTGCCGCCGCTTTTGTCCCCGTTTCAATCGTTTCTTTCGCTTCCCCGCCCGGTTCTCTCAGGTGGACGTGAACGTCAACCAGACCAGCAGATATAAGCTGACCTTGAGCATCAATCACTTTGTCTGCTTTCTCTTCGATAGAGGAACTAATTTTTTGAATGAGACCCTCGTTAATGAGTACTTCACAAGCTTCCCATCCTCCGTTAATTCGCCTTTGTCCATTTACAATTTTTGTCTTCATTTACAGCTCCCCTTTCAATAAGGCTTGAATGATAGCCATTCGGATCGTCACACCATTGGTCATCTGTCTGAAAATCCGTGATTTTTTGGATTCGACAAGGTCGGCATCTATTTCTACTCCCCGGTTCACCGGGGCAGGATGAAGAATAATCGCATCATCTTTCATTCTTGATTCTCTTTCTTTCGTTAAGCCGTAGTCTTTCAAGTAGGATGAGTCAGATGTCTTTTGTTCGTGTCGTTCATGTTGAATTCGGAGCAGCATGAGTACATCACATTGTTCGACTGCTTCATCCATCGTTATGTACCGATGGGAAAAAGATGGATCTTTCCACTCTGGTTTTGTTACAAATGACACCTTGGCTCCGAGCTGTTGCAGCGCATGAGCGTTGGAGCGTGCCACTCGGCTGTGCTTAAGGTCACCTGCAATGGCTACGTGGAGACCTTCAAACTCTTCAAATTGTTCTTGTATGGTATATAAATCAAGCAAAGATTGAGTCGGATGTTCGCCGCATCCATCGCCTGCATTAATAAGGGAGAGGTTTAAGTTCTCTGCGTAGCTGTCCAGGATTCCGACTTCAGATTGCCGTACGACAGCTACATCCGCTCCGATCGCCTCCAGCGTTTTCAAGGTGTCATATAAGCTTTCTCCCTTTGTAAGGCTAGAATCCATTCCATCGAGATGCAGAACATCCAGTCCAAGTTTCCGCTCTGCTATGTGAAAACTGCTTTTCGTTCTTGTACTTGGCTCTAAAAACAGGTTAGCGGCAAATTTCCCTTCTGCCTTCCAGGAGAGTTCACCATTTTCCAACTCTTTTGCGATATTAAATAGATGATGTATTTTCTCATTGGTTAACTGTTTCATGGAAAGTAGATGCTTCATGTTCCTTCTCTCCCATCTCGTAAGAATATTATAAAAAAAGCACCCCCAGGTGTATGGGGGTGCTGAACTCGCATGACAAACGAGCCCAACCCGTTACACCCTTCTAAGTCTCACAGGACTTGGTTAAAACGTGTGCGTTGGTTAAACTAGACAGCTCTTTTATTTTCTTCTTCCATTTCTTCTTCGCTCGGTTCTTCAAACATACTCCCATTTCCTTCTCCTTTTTCTTTACCAGGAAGGATTAGATTAAGAAGGACTCCGATAATGGCTGCTAGAGCCATTCCTTCGATTTGAAAACTATCTGTAAACTGAATGTAAGCCCCACCGACTCCAATGACGAGGATGACGGAAGAGATAACGAGGTTTCGTTTTTCCCCAAAGTCAATCTGATTATCGATTAGCATCCGCAAGCCGCTTGATGCGATGATCCCGAATAGCAGGATGGAAACGCCGCCCATCACAGCAGATGGGATAGAGCTAATCAGGGCTGTGATCATTCCCAGGAATCCGAATAAGATGGCAATTACTGCAGCCCCTCCAATAACGAAGACACTATACACTCGTGTAATGGCGAGGACACCGATGTTTTCACCGTAGGTCGTGTTTGGCGGTCCGCCCAGGCAGGAGGCAATCATAGTTGCTACTCCATCTCCTAAAATCGAGCGGTTTAATCCTGGGTTTCTCAGAAAGTTTCTGCCTACGACTTTTGATAGTACCATTTGGTCGCCTGTATGCTCGGCTATCGTTACAAGGGCAAAGGGAACCATGAGAAAGACAATTTCCCAGCTGAACACTGAAGCCGGTGAGAAGTCAACAAAAGGGACAACAAATTCCGGCATTTCAAAGATGGCTCCTATAACTCCTCCAAAGGAATCTGCTGAGGTAAGAGCCGCCCACTCACTCTTAAGACCGCTCGTGTCCACAATCCCCTGCGTTAGCGCGAATAGATATCCGCCTACAATTCCGAATAAAATCGGAAGGAGGGAGAAAAATCCCCGAAAGAATATAGAGGCGATGATGGTTATGCCCAATGTGACCAGCGCTACCATAAAATGAGTACCACTGTAAACATTTCCTTCCTGGCCTGGCAGGTACATGGCCATATCAATAGCTGTAGAAGCAAGTCCCAGTCCAATCACCATGATAACCGGGCCTACAACGATCGGAGGCAACAATTTCATCAGCCATTTCGTTCCAAATAGGGAGATGAAAAGAGCAACCAGCCCGTAAACAAGGCCGGTCAAAAAGCTTCCGACCATAGCTCCGGCTACTCCATGATTCTCGGATACTTGTATAATAGGAGCAATGAAAGCGAAACTGGATCCGAGATAAGCTGGTATTCTTCCTCGTGTAATTAATAAGTAAGCTAGAGTGCCAAATCCGCTGGATACTAAGGCAACTGACGGCGGCAGTCCGGTTAAGAATGGAACAAGTATCGTGGCGCCGAACATCGCAAATAAATGTTGCAAGCTTAACGTTAACCATTGGTGCATTTTAGGAACTTCATTGATATTAAGAGCGGCTTTTTGTTGGTTCATGTTGATTTCCTCCTTTTTATTTACATTCAGGCTGTGAGGAATTTTAGTCATAAAAAAACCTCCTTGCTTAAAAGTACGCAAAGAGGTAAACGTGTTAATGGAACACGTATATCATTACGACCTTTTAAGCCTCACGGGACTTCCTTAAAGGTAGTGATTGGTATGATTTTATTTTTCAAATATGGTCACTTGATCCGCTTCGTCTGTCTCAGAAAGGGTGACGGTTACCACTTCATCTTGAGAGGTAGGCACATTCTTTCCTACAAAATCTGCACGAATCGGAAGTTCCCGGTGTCCTCTGTCGACAAGTACAGCCAACTGTACTTGAGAAGGACGTCCAAGGTCAATGAGAGCGTCCATTGCGGCACGCACCGTACGACCCGTATAAAGAACATCATCTACGAGAATGACTTTCTTACCATCGATATTAGCTTTAATATGAGCTGCTTTCAATTCAGGCTCTGCCTGGTCCTTCTTCGGAGTCAAATCGTCACGGTAGAGCGTAATGTCCAGCTCACCGCCCGGCAGGTCTTTGCCTTCGATTTCCTGAATTTTATTTTTCAAACGCTGAGCAATCGGGACCCCTCTCGTTTTAATTCCCACAAGAACAAGATCCTCTACTCCTTTGTTCTTTTCAATAATTTCATGAGATATCCGTGTCAGTGCGCGGCGAATAGCTGCATCATCCAGAACGGTTGTTTTAGATTTCATATTCATTCCCCCATGCAAAAAACCCCTTTTCCGCGGAAAGGCAGAAAAGGGGATAGTGTACACACGAATGCCGTGTATAATCCGTCACCTTTTCAGCCTCACGGGACTGCTCTTAAAGGACTTTTTTATTCTATCCATGATTATGTCATGGCTTTACCGGTTTGTCAACGGCGGTTCTTCAGAAAAGTAATCATATCCGTAAAGTCTTCTGGAGGCTCGGCCTCAAACTTCAACCACTCTCCTGTACGGGGATGTTCGAATCCGAGAGATTTGGCATGCAGGGCCTGACCCTTCAGCCCCCATGTTTTCCGCGGACCGTACTTAGGATCACCGACCAACGGATGACTAATATACTTCATATGAACACGGATCTGGTGGGTACGTCCCGTTTCCAGCGTACACTCAACCAGGGTAAAGTCTTCATAATGATCAAGTACTCTGAAGTGAGTAACCGCCTCGCGTCCATTTTCTACAACCGCCATTCGCTGACGGTCTTTCGTGTCACGTCCAATCGGCGCATCAATCGTTCCATATTCATGAGAGATCAGGCCGTGAACGATCGCTTCATATTTTCGCTCGACTGATTTATTCGATAACTGCTCAGCTAAAGATTGGTGAGCCTTATCGTTTTTAGCTACAACTAAAAGGCCGCTCGTGTCTTTATCAATGCGATGGACAATACCAGGGCGTTCTACTCCATTAATTCCGGAAAGGCCCTTACAATGATACAATAAAGCATTTACGAGAGTTCCGCCTGAATGCCCGGCAGAAGGATGAACCACCATTCCTGCGGCTTTATTAACAACTACTACGTCCTCATCTTCATAGACAATATCAATATCGATATTTTCAGGGGCAGCTTCCAAAGGTTCTGGTTCAGGAATGCTCCACGCAATGGTTTCCCCCTGCTGCACTTTATAATTACTTTTAACCGCTTCTCCATCCACTTCAACCAGCTTATCTTTCAGCCAGCCTTGAATTTGAGAACGCGAGGCATCGGTTATGACTTCTGTCAAAAGCTTATCGATCCTTTTAAACTCGTCATCCGGCCTTACTTCGTATTGTTCACTCACTGTCCCAAACTTCCTTTCTTCTTTCGCTCATCCAGCAATGTAGCGAGCATGACTAATATAACTCCAATGACTAAAGCAGAATCCGCAACATTGAAAATAGGAAAGTCGTACGTAAAAATTAACGTGTCAGCAAAATCTACCACTTCTTTACGGAACACACGGTCAATAAAGTTACCGATTGCCCCTCCAAGAATTAAAGATAAGGCCCCTCCCGCTAGTCTGCTTTCCTTTGCGAATTGTTGCAAGTAATAAATGACGACACCAATCACGATGATGGTAATAATATAAAAGAACCACATTTGTCCTTGCAGTATTCCCCATGCAGCTCCCTGGTTACGGTGGGAAGTCAGGTAGAAAAAATTCTCTATGACCGGAATGCTTTCCCCAAGCTCCATGTTCGATACAACAAGCCATTTGGTCAACTGGTCAAGAATGATAATAGCAATGGCTATTAAATAATACACGTACATAGGCGGCCTCCATCAAGTATATTCCTTCGCTATTGTACCATAAAATGAGCGGGCAGCATTTATCAACAGAAAAAGAAGATAGTTGTTTTCACTACATTGATCCGCTTCCCGTGCCATTTGTCCCGCACCTGGAAGTTGAAAATGCCGCCTCCCCAAGAGACGGCATATGCTCACCCGCTGTTCATTCATACTATGTAGAAATTAAGAGCGGTTTTGATTCGGTGTCAGTTCCTTATCAATGGCTTCCTCAAGGGTTTCACTTCCATCGAGCTCCGTCTCAAACATATCTTCCCAACCCTCGTGGTCAATCATTTCCATTTGGGCTTCCACAAGCTTTCGCACGCGGATTTTGAAAAATTTGGCCTGTTTTTTCATCGTTTCCACTTCTGAAGAAATTCGACGAGATTTCTCTACGGCTTCATTTACAATTCGAGATGCATCATTTTCAGCTTCTTTAATAATTAAACTGGATTCTTTATTCGCATTGGTTTTTACTTCTTCTGCTGTTTGTTTAGCGACTTCAATTGATTTATTAAGAGTCTCTTCAATATTGCTGTAGTGGCTGAGACGTTCATTCAACTCACTGACTTCCTGTTCAAGTTCTTTCTTCTGACGAATCACCATTTCATAGTTTTTAATGATCTGATCTAAAAACTCATTAACTTCATCTTCGTCATATCCTCTGAACCCTCTTGTGAATTCCTTATTATGAATATCTATTGGTGTTAATGGCACACCAGACACCTCCTAGATGTATTCCATTCGTAGATTAGTTTCGACCATTTGTTGAAAGATTCCTTCTTGAATCAGCCTTTAATTCAATTTAGAAATGGATACTTTATATTTTTCTTTTTTAGTTAACCCTTGAATTTCCTCAAGCTTACTTCGCCCCTGACCTCTGAGGGAAATTAGATCTCCCTCTTGCAGCTGAAAAGCACCGTTTTCTACAACACGGAAATTAACTTTTACGTGGCCGCTGTCGATATGCATACCTGCTTTCTTCCTGGACATGCCATAGATTTCTTTCACGAGAACATCAAGTCTTAGTGAGGAAACCGTTGTATCTTTCATAACCCACGTCTCTTCGCTCTCAAGCATTTGAGATAACGGCTTTTCTTCGAAGTTAACTGTTGCTCGCTTGACCCCTGTAAAATTCATCCGAATATAATCACTTATGTCCTGGTCAGTGATAATCTGGATGGTGCCATCCTTCACAACTAAATCGCCAAGTTTTTCCCGTCTGATCCCTAAAGACATGAATGCCCCAAGAACATCCGGGTGTTCAAGGGTTACAAATTTCACCGGATAAGATGCTTCCAGCATAATGAGCTGGTAATCATCTTCTTCAATGAACTCGTACTCAGGAGCAATAATGGCCCGTTTGCGCTCAGCTTGATCTTTTCCACCGCTCAGACCAAAATTGAAGTCTGGATGATTTCCCATAACTGCTTTTACAATGTCCTGCTCCCTTGGATTTAAAAAGTCGCTCAACTTTCTCTGATACTTGAGCTCTACGTCCTCCCTCCAAGCTAAAACCTGGTCAATGAAGGGGCGTTCCTCTTCCCTGAAATGCTGATAAATATCCATAGCAACCTCCAACCAAAAATAAAGGGAACAGATATATGGGCGCTGCAAAGCGTAATTCCCAAGACCTGTTCCCGTTTTTAAACTATTCCTGCAATTACATAATACAGCTCACGTAAACCAGCTGAGGCAAACCTGAGTACCAGGATCGCTACAATCGGTGAAATATCAATCATTCCAAGTGGAGGAATAATTTTGCGGAACGGCTCTAGAAACGGCTCGACTAAACGTCCTAGCGTTTCCCCGAAACTCGATTCCCTGGCTCCTGGAAACCAGGATAACAGGATATAGATTATGACAATCCAGCTGTATATTTCTAATACACTCGTTAAAATATTAAACAAAAACGCCATGACTTACCACCTTTTATAAAGTTCATCATCTTCTTGTGAAATCATATCAGAAATGGAGCCTGATATTTCCACGTTATCAGGAGTACATAGAAAAGTCTGAGAACCTAACTTCTGAATGTCTCCCCCTATAGCATATACTGTACCGCTCAAAAAATCTACAATTCGCTTCGCCTGATGATGGTCCACCCGTTGAAGATTAATAACCACGGCTCGACGATTGACGAGTTCATCGGCTATTTCCTGAGCTTCATTATAACTGCTGGGTTCGTTCAATACCATTTTGGAAGAGGACTTCGCACTTTTCAAACTAACGATATTCTGCGTATCTTCTTTTCTACGGCTTCGCTGTTTCTGCTCGTATTCTTCTTCCATTGGTTCATCAGTCTCCTCATCTACATATTCATATTCATATTCGTCATCCAAAGTAAAAAATGACCGTAATTTGTTTTTCATACTCACGCTGATCACCTCAAGTTTTATTAGTTAACCTACAAGGCTGGAACCAATCCGGATATGAGTCGCACCTTCTTCAATGGCTAAACGGTAATCATTGCTCATTCCCATGGATAAATATTCGCAGGGAGCATAAGGCAAATGTTTATCCCTGATTTTATCGCGCAAAGCACGAAGCTGCCTGAATATCCCCCGCAGACGTTCATCGTCAGCGTCATGAGGTGCCATGGTCATTAACCCTGCCACTTTAACGTTTTCATAGTCCTCCATTAAATGGACAAAGTCTTCCACCTCTTCAGGCGCAAGTCCATGCTTGGATTCTTCCTGACTTACATTAACTTGTATAAAGCAGGGCACTGGTGCTGATGCACGTTTGTTAATTTCTTTTGCTAAAGACTTCCTGTCCAGGGAATGGATCATGTTGATCTTATCAATAACCTCTTTCACTTTTCTTGACTGCAGGGAACCTATAAAATGCCAATTTGCACGGGAACCAATGACTTCGTATTTTTCCAGCAGTTCTTCTTTACGGTTCTCACCCAGGTTAACAATTCCCGCATCAATAGCTTCTTGCGCACGCTCAACGGATACGTATTTGGTTACTCCAATAATAGTAATATCCTCAGTGGAACGCCCACAATTATAGCAGGATTCCGCAATATTTTGTTTTATTTTTTCAAGATTTTCAACTACCGACATCTTTCTCTCCTTCCACCATCAGTCCTTCAAACCAATAAAACCAAGCATACGCCCTGTTTGTCCCTGGTCACGGCGATGGGAGTAAAACAAATTCTCTTTCTCGTATGTACAAAGCCTCGAGACTCTGACGTTCTCTTTATGCAGCCCTGATTGAAATGCCATGGACTCATTCAATTTCTTTAAGTCCAGCTTGTACTTTCCAGAAGAAACAGAAACAGCTGATTCTCCTTGGAATTCCACCGGTATCTGATCATATACACGCTGATCAACCTCATAGTGCTCCTCGCTTATGCATGGTCCAATGACGAGTTCGATCTCTTCAATAGAACAACCTTGCTCAGTCATATGGCCAATCATCTGCGAAACCATATTTCGGACCGTTCCCTTCCAGCCCGCATGGGCAATCCCAATCCAACCGGAAACCGGGGCGTAGAAGAACAAGGGTACACAGTCCGCATAGAAGGCTCCTAGTAACAGACCTGGTTGATTAGTGATCAATCCGTCAACTCCAGCGACTGCTGATTCATGAGAGAATACACCTTTACCTTTTTCCCCATTTCCTGCCACTTTCACACGGATATCATGAATTTGTTCTCCTATAATCCAGTTTTCTAAAGGAAAACCGGTTTCCTGCGCTAGTTCTTTTCTGTTTTGCAGTACGGTCTCAGATTCATCCTGAACATGGAGCCCCATGTTCAGGGTATTAAAAGGAAGTTCACTATGACCACCTTGTCTAGTGGTAAGACCTGCCATTATATTTTCATGATTCGTAAAACAAGAATATTGTCGCAACGTTTCTGCTTTAAAAGGTTCATGCATGTTACCACCTCAATTTCCCTTCATTTTAACACATTATTCATCTTATTTCTTGTATTATTCTTTCGAATCTGACTTTTGAGATACAGAATAACCAGCAGCACCTGACTTCTTAATAAGAATCACATCAGCACCAATATTAACGATCTGATCCCATGGTATGACCATCTCTTCCTCTTTTCCAAAAAGTCCCATCGCCTTCCCTTTCATCGTCAGGACAAGTCCGCTTAATCGCCCACGCTGTGTGTCTATATCTAAATCGCTGATATATCCCAGTCGCTCTCCTGTTTCCATAGCAATCACGTCTTTAAGCTGTAGTTCTGAAATTTTCATCATTCATCCCCCTTTCCTTCACTATATGCTTCAATGTCGCAACACTTGTGAAAATAAAAGACAAAGCAGACATAAATAATGTTTCAGACAGGCTAGGTTAAAGATTATAGTTCATTTCTACAAGAAGCTTAAAACGCTATAGGTCCGGATTGTGTAAGAGTCGATTTCGATATTAGTTTACCTTGAAGGTCCTTTGGGGGACGATTCTTTTTCCGGCCCTGCACGACACAGGATCATTCGACGTTGCCACAGGACGTGGCGCTCTTAGTCGAACATCCCTTGTGCTGTTCCTCCTCAACGGAGCCATTTATCTTGAAACTGAGTCTTCCAGTTTCAAGAGCTTATCTGTAATATCAACATAACAACTTACCAGCCACTTAAGAAATAACGAACTGAAAACTGTAGCTATTCAAGAGTTGTTCTAACTTTTTAAAGATAAACTATATTTTCACTGAGGGCATTTTTACTACCTTAACAAGTGGGATACCTCTTCGAAACACATAAAAAAGACTGTCGAGGCTTGCTCGACAGCCATATCACTTATGATCAAGTAGGTAACTAATACTTATTGAAACATAGAAGAATTCATTTCTTTAATAGCAGCTTTTTCTAATCGAGATACTTGAGCTTGAGAAATTCCAATTTCTTCAGCTACTTCCATTTGAGTTTTACCTTGGAAGAACCGTTTCGTCAGAATCATTTTTTCACGATCATTCAATTTCTTCATACCTTCGCGCAAAGAGAGTTCGTCTAACCAGATGGAGTCTTTTTCACGGTCATCTTTTAATTGATCAACCACAAATATTGGATCTCCTCCATCGTTGTAAATTGGCTCAAACAACGACACTGGATCCTGGATGGCATCCATTGCAAATACGACATCTTCTGGTGGAACCCCCATCCTCTCAGCAATTTCGTGAGGAGCAGGGTCTTTATTGGTTTCACCAATCATCTTTTCTCTCATTTGTAACGCCTTATAAGCCGTGTCTCGTAAAGACCTGGAAACGCGTATTGGATTATTATCCCGTAAATACCTGCGTATTTCTCCGATAATCATAGGTACAGCATAAGTAGAAAATTTAACATTATGGCTTAAATCAAAATTGTCTATGGATTTCATTAATCCAATGCAGCCTACCTGAAATAAATCATCACCATATTCTCCGCGATTATTGAAGCGCTGAATAACCGATAATACTAAACGAAGATTCCCATTGACTAATTCCTCACGTGCTTCCGTTTCACCACTTTGGAGACGTATAAACAGGGCCTTCATTTCTTTATTGGTCAGCACTGGAAGTTTGGATGTATCTACTCCGCATATTTCTACTTTGTGTCGTGTCAAATAAGACCCTCCCAAGAAGCTGTAATCAGTTCTCAGTATCTCCTTGGGAGGAAAAATTATGCATTTGTTTTATTAGTTCTATTAGACCATTTTATCGAATTCACGCTGTAAGCGGCGAATAATCTTTTTCTCAAGCCTTGATATATAAGATTGGGAGATCCCCATCATATCCGCCACATCTTTTTGAGTTTTTTCTTTTTTTCCGATTAAACCAAACCTTAGTTCCATAATCTGCTTTTCACGATCATTTAATTGATCCAATGCTGACATTAGTAATTTCTTATCTATTTTCTTCTCAATACCTTTGGTCGTCAGATCTTCTTCCGTTCCTAAAATATCGGATAATAATAGTTCATTTCCATCCCAGTCAACGTTTAGCGGTTCATCAAATGAAACCTCTGTTTTCAATTTATTACTCTTTCTCAGGTGCATAAGAATCTCATTTTCAATACAGCGGGAAGCATAAGTGGCAAGCTTTATTTTTTTCTCAGGATCGAATGTATTGACAGCTTTAATTAAGCCAATGGTTCCAATACTGATTAGATCCTCTATATTTAACCCCGTGTTTTCAAATTTTCGAGCTATATAGACTACAAGACGCAAATTCCGTTCGATCAACATAGCCCGTGCTGCTTTATCTCCTTTAGGCAGGAGTTCTAGCAGTTCTTTTTCTTCTTCTCTTGAAAGTGGAGGCGGTAAAGCTTCACTACCTCCAATATAATAAATTTCGTCTTGCTTAATTCCAAGCTTAATTAGAATACGATAAAACCACAGCCTTAATTTAAAAAACCATTTGACCATGTCATTCCCCTTCCCTTAGGCAGTTTTTCCTTTAACCATTATGTGGGGATGTATCAGCATTTGATAAAGACGATCATGGGTAAGGTCATGATGCTGCACACCGACCAATGGCTGTTTCATTTCTAAATTTCCTTGTGGAGTTACAATCGATATTTGATCCACTAACACAGTAACAAGCAGTTGTCCTTTAGAACCTGCGGCTTGAAAAGGTACTAAGCGAACAGACGATTGAATGTCTGATGGCAACTCTTCCATTGAAGTCACGATTTGATCTACTTTAAGTTTTTCCAGTACTTCCGGTTCAAGAAACTGGCCCATCACCGTATGGTCAGCCAGGAAAACCATTTTTCTGCTGATTGGATCAATTAATTGATTACCACTATCGACCATTCCACGGCAGAGGACTTCTTTACCATTCCAAGTGACTTTTACATCATAAATGTTCTCAAGCTTCATTTGGTGGACGCTTACTTGCTCCATCCGCCACTTCGTGAAGAAAAATGAACAAGGAAACCCAATACACACAAACATCCAGCTAACAGGATCTCCATATCCCCCTGAAAATGTTACAATCGATCCTCCTTGAATACTTATTTCCGTGGCTAGGAAAAAATGGACACCAAGCATACTTCCCCCGATGGAGAATGTTATAAAATAAAAGCTGACCAACTGTAGAATAAAAGCACGAAGTGAGGTAAAGGAAAAGGCAATTCCGATGATAAGTAATGAAAAGACCAGCTTCCCAAGGGTGCTCATCAACCAGAGATCCGGCATAAAGATAGATATCGGTACAATGCTGGAGGCTGCAAAAGCGGCACAAAACATACGGATTTTAGAAGATCTTGCCCTTACCACACCCTGAGTAAGATAGAGGATCATGGCATCCATTAAAAGATTGAGCAACCAGACAGCATCAAGATAGATGACCCCCGCTCCCTTCATCTATTGTTATAAGAAATTATAAGCCTGTCCGCCTAAAAAGTCTGTCACAATATGAATAGCAAGCTAGCAAGTTTTGTAACATCATGTAACGGCCTATAATCTCAGCATATTTTAGTTAACCTTCGTTACTCTTATCATATCTTACCCACCAATCCTTCTCTTCTGCATGATCAAATATCGTTTTTCAGGAGTCTTGTCAAAAGTATCAATAATTGATCAATCAGAATGAAAACAAATAGTTATCGCGAAGGGTTATTTTTTGATTGATTAAACCTTGAATTGATTTTACAGATAAGCTCCCTTTTCTGGAAGACTTGATTTCGAGATATATGTTGAGCGGAAGGTACTTCGGGGGACGATTTCGCTTTCCGGCCCTGCACGACGCAGGGTCGTTCGACGTTGCCACAGGACGTGGCGATCTAAGTCGAACATCCTTTGTGCTGAGCTTCCTCGGGCTTAACAGCCCTGCGGGATCTCACCGATCATGTTCATCCCGCAGGAGTCTTCATCGTCCCCCTACGGACCCTACCAAATCAGAAACTCGAAAAGATATCTTCTTATTGATGAGCAAAAAGAGCATGTGAATATGAGGCTATTTTCATGCTTTATAGATGTGGAATAGCCTGTCATACAAGTATTTAAGACCAGTTAAGAAGGGGAGCAATCTCTCTTCTGGAAGGGTCCGTTATTCTCTCGTGGCTGGGTTGGTGGGGAAATGACGAGACTCCCGTGGGAGTAGGGACTTGGAGAGACCCCACAGGGAGTGATAACGACGAGGAGGCTCACCGTTCCCCCACAGGAAAGCGAGTTATTTCCCCACCAACCCTATGCCTTTTAAGTAACATACCCCGAATTATCTCGAAACTGAGTCTTACACAATCCGGACCTTTAGTATAATAACGAGCTTATAAAATCAGCCATAAGGTTATACATAGTCCCATAGCCCACAAAAAAAGACCGCTGCACCTTGTTAGGTGCAGCGGTCTTTTAACATCTTTTTAACGGCGACGATTCCGATTTCTTAGGAATGTCGGGA
>NZ_JBAPTY010000006.1:0-2239 GCF_049282395.1 Halobacillus sp.
TGGAATCACCCCGAAAGACACGAACAGCATAAGCCGAGCATCAAAAGGACGGTGGTCTTCTCGTCCGTTGGTGAACGGCTTATGTCTCGAGTGTCTGGGTGATGAAACAAGACGAGTTATTTCCCCACTAGCCCTTCTCCATACAACGTAACGGACCCGAATTATCTTGAAATCGAGTCTTCAACAATCCGGCCCTTTAGCGTAATAAGTCTTTTATAAAGAAAACAACAACATAATTTAATAGAACTTTATATAAAAACGTAACATTAGCATCGTTTAAGAGAACCTACTAACAATCCAATCATTATTCAAACCCTAAAGAATCTGTTACCTTATATTTATGCAAACCCAACTTACAACTACTTTCAGGAGGCATAAATATGAACCAGACTATTGAAACGATATTAAACCATCGTTCGATCCGGAAATTTAAAGACATTCCACTAACAGACGAGCAGTTAGATACGATGCTTTCAGCTGCCCAGCAGGCCTCAACTTCGAGCTATATGATGGCTTACAGTATTATCGGAGTAACGGATCCAGAGAAAAAAGAAAAACTTGCTGAAATTACGGGGCAAAAATATGTTAAAGATAATGGACACCTTTTTATCTACTGCGCAGATCTGCACAGGCCGGCCATGATGGCATCTGATGAGGAATATGAACAGATGCTTGCCAACCTTGAAAACAGTGAGCATTTTTTAGTATCTTCTGTAGACGCTGCATTAGCTGCTCAAAATGCAGCCATCGCTGCAGAATCAATGGATCTTGGAATCTGCTATATTGGCAGTATTCGTAATAACTTAAGCCAGGTGGATGAACTGCTTTCCCTGCCGAAGCACGTCATTCCCCTTTTTGGTATGGTGACGGGCGTACCGGATCACCAGCCGGAACGTAAACCACGCCTGCCGCAAAAAGGTATATATTTTGAAAATGAATATAAAGAGTCCACCCAGGCTGTAGAAATATTTGATGCTCGGATTAAGGAATATTATCAATCCAGATCCAGCAATAACCGCATTGATTCCTGGACTGATCAGATGCTCCGTCGCTTTACTACACCAATGAGGATGGACGTCACTGATCTTGTACAGAAGAAAGGCTTCAATAAGCGATAATAGTTATAAAGGAAAATGGAGTGTGATCTACATGTTGAAAGACCTGGCTTCCAAGCTTAAAAAAGCAGATTCTATCGTAATTCTGACGGGAGCCGGGGTGTCTACAGCAAGCGGCATCCCTGACTTCCGTTCCAGTGAAGGACTGTGGTCGGAGGATGAAAGCCGAGAGTATTATATGTCGAGCGATTATTTCTACCACGACCCAGTAGATTTCTGGAACAAATACAAAACCATTTTTCAGATGAAATTGCTAAAAAACTATGCACCGAATCCCGTCCACCAGTTTATTAAGGAACTTGAATCAGATAAGCAGAAGGTAACAGTCATTACCCAAAACGTTGATGGCCTGCATCTCGCGGCAGACAGCAGCCATGTGATCGAGTATCATGGGACCTTAAACCGGGCAAGCTGTCCGTCATGCGGGGAATCGTACTCCCTTGATTATGTGATGAGTACGGAAACACCCTACTGCCAGAACTGCGGTGCTGTCCTGAAACCGGATGTCTTATTGTTCGGAGATATGATTACAGCTCATGACGAGGCGGAACAGGCTATCCAGTCGGCAGACTTCCTGCTTGTCATGGGAACGTCCCTCATGGTCACTCCTTTCAATCTTCTGCCTCACTATGCGAAGCAGGAAGTTGGAATGCAAGCAGCCTTAATTAATAGGGAGCCAACTGTTAAGGACCGGTTATTTGATTATGTCGTGCACGACGATTTATCTGCATCTGTTGAAAAACTAAGAGATTATCTCTCCTCTTTTTAATTTAAGAAATGAAGGCCAGCCCCTATTTTCAAGGTGCTGGCCTTTTTCATTTCATTCTTAAACCATGCGCCATCATAAGCAGGAAGCTTTTTATCTGTTAAACCTCCGTAATGCTTTTAAGATAAAGCTTCCGTTTGTGGAAGACTCAGTTTCGAGATAGCTGGGATCCGTTGCCTGGAAAGGACTAGGGTTGGTTGGGAAATAACTCGCTTTCCTATGGGGGAACGGTGAGCTTCCTCGCTCGTTTCACTCCCTGCGGGATCTCACCTAGTTCCTTCTCCCATGGGAGTCTCGCCATTTCCCCACCAACCCAACCATCTAATGTGAACGGACCCTTCTAGAAGAGAAAGATTTT
>NZ_JBAPTY010000007.1:0-7499 GCF_049282395.1 Halobacillus sp.
GTTTTTTTCTTACCTACGCGTTCTATTATTTTTCCGGAAAAGGGACGGATCAGGATGGCCGCAAGCAACATGGCCGTCACCGTGATGCCGCCTTCAGATTGGGTCCCGTTCATCTCTTCAATCACTAAAATGGGCAGCGTAGTCAACAGGGCATAAAACACTAGAAAAACCGAGAACTGTGTAAACGATACACTCATAAAGCTTTTTGTCCAGATAGAGCGACGCGTTGAGTTCATCCTTCTCCCCCTTCCGGTCCGAGTTTTTGAAGAATGCTGTAAAATTGGTCGACTTCCCCGGGGGTCAGCCGGCTGATGGTTTTCTGTTCATATTGATAGACGGCCTGATTGACCTGCTCATATTTTTTCTTGGCTCTCTCTGTCAATTCAACCACACGTTCACGCTTGTCCCCGCCCTGCCGGCGCATCACCCAATCATTTTTTTCCATGCGGGTAATGGTACGTGTGACCGTGGGTGCCTCTACGTTTAAGTATTTCCAAATGGCGGTTTGCGTCATAGGTCCGAATCGCTCCAGGCAATACATAATCGCCCACTGGGAATGATATAAACCGTGAGCGCTCAGCTGCTGATTGAACTCTTTCGTTACGAAACGAACCCGCTGGTGAAGCAGGTGAAATAAGTCATGTGTATCGATCATCTATTACATCTCCTTTTTTATTTACCCAGGTAAATAATTGTATCGTTTTTACCCGAAAAATGGAAATGAAATAGATGACGGTTTGAAACACACTCGTTTAGAGAAATAGGTTAGGAACCCGATCTTTCTGGAAAAAGAACCAGGAAGAGGCAATCATGAATTCAATACAACTTGTAAGGAGAGGTTTTACATGCAGGAAACCAATACAGATATATTAATTATCGGCGCAGGACCAAGCGGACTGGCGCTTGCTAATCAGCTGGAACGCTACGGTGTCCGCTACCGGATTATTGATCAGAACAAAGAAAGATCCCGCTACTCTAAAGCCCTCGTCATGCATCCCCGCACCCTGGAAATGATGGATTTGCTCGGCCTTTCCGAATCATTTCTGCAGGCCGGGACCCCGTATAAAGAGATTAACTTTCGTTATAATGAAGATCTGCTGGCTGTCCTGGATTTTACTAATATCAGCGTGTCCGCTGATTTCCCGTTTGTGAACGTGATCCCTCAGAGCAGGACGGAAGAGATTCTTGAAAGTGGATTAGGGCATGCCCGTGTTGAAAGAGAAATTGCGCTCACAGGACTGGAGCAGAAGGAAGGGATTGTTCATGCTTCGGTACAAAAAGCAAACGGTGAAGAAACGATAACCGCACGCTATGCAGTCGGGTGTGACGGTGCCCACAGTACCACCCGGGATCTCCTGCAAATTCCTTTTACAGGAGAATCGGAGGAAGTGAACGTCATGCTTGCTGACGTGAAGCTTGCGGCACCCAAAGAAGACATCTCGCTCACAAGCAGCGACCGTGGTCTCGTATTTCTGGCTCCCTTTCAAGGCGAGTACACCCGGGTCATCGTTATTGATTACAAAAAGCAGGGCGAAGATTTTCCAGAAGAAGTAACCCTTGCTGATATGGAAGATTCACTGGCGGAAATCTATCCGGAAACCCTCTCCCTGCACGACCCTTACTGGATCTCAAGTTTCTCCGCATCTCACAGGCAGGCGAGCTCTTATCGCGAAGGAAATGTATTTCTCGCAGGCGACGCAGCCCACATTCACAACCCAATCGGAGGACAGGGTATGAACGTAGGCATACAGGATGCGATGAACCTGGGTTGGAAGCTCGCCTATACCGTGCAGCATCACTTGAATGAAACACTGCTTGATTCTTATCATGCGGAAAGAGCTCCCGTTGCGGAGGAAGTCATTAAGAAAACCAGTTACCTTATGAAAGGGATGACGATTAAGAGTCACTACGGGATTAAAGCGCGCAATAAAGGAATGAAGTGGCTTCTTCCCAATAAAAAAGTGCAGACAAAAATAACGGAAAACATGGCTCAGCTCGATGTGAATTATTCCTTTACCAAATTTGCGAAAAGCTTCAGGAAGTTCACCAATGTGAAGAAGGTCCAATCCGGCAACCGTGTTCCTGATGTTTCTTTTTTAACTACGGAAAAAGAAGAAAAAACGCTTTACTCTATGCTTCGGGACCAACCTTGTCTCTACTTAATCATTGCGGGTAAAGGAAATGCTCCCCAGTATCAGGAAGCCGTGAGGAAGGCGGTTGAGGCGTTTAACAGTCGTGTGGGAGACATGCTGAAGCCGCTTTTCATTACGTTTGATGAAGTAGATGACCCCCGGGAAGTAACGGACATGAATTCTGAATTGTATATGGATTTGAATGGAGAGTCCAATGAACGGCTGCATGTAACCCCCGGGGATATGATGATCATCCGGCCTGACGCCTATGTACTGCTTCACACATCGATTACGGAAACGGATCAGCTGACGAAAGCCTTAGTGAACTACTTCGGCCATTCGCTATAACCAGTTCGAACGTGATTTAACAAAAAGACTCTGTTAAACCGCATTGTTCTTTGTTTCAGTAAACCTCCCGTTTGTTGAAGACTCAGTTTCGAGATAGTTGGGGTCCGTTGCAAAAATAGATGAGGGCGGCTACGGAAACAACTCTGATTTTGTGAACGGACCCTTCAAGAAGAGAAAAGTCCTCCTCCTTAATCTGTATTAAGTGCTTTTATGACAGGCTATTGCGGGTCGTTACATCCTGAAAATAGGTAGAAAACCACATGGTCTCATTCCTCATCACGCAGGTGGTGTTTGAAGTGGTTTCGAGCTTCTGATTTGGCAAGGTCCGGAGGGGGATGATGAAGACTCCTAGGTTAAAAGCGGAATCACCTTGGTCAGCGGCGTATGGACTGGACTGAGCTGGCGGATATAAAGAAAACACGAAGAGCGGAGCGATTCGATGTTGCCTTATCGTACAGAAGTGAGGGAAGTCTCACTAGACGCTAGGTGCTGGAGCTGGATAACTCTCCTTGTCGTTTATGTTCTGATTTTCGAGAAAGAATAAAAAAAAGTGTAAGAATGGGATGAACATGATCGGTGAGACCCCGGAAGGCGTAGCCTGAGGAGGCTCAGCACATGCCCACGGAAAGCGAATCGTCCCCCAGAGGACCTTTCCTCTCATAAAATATCTCGAAACTGAGTCTTCAACTATTCGGCCCTTTAGCGTAATAAATTTTTTAAAAAACTAACCACGTTTAGCAGATCGTTTGTTTAAGAGGATTATTACATTATCATATAATATATGGAAGCGCAATCACGAATCAACAAAAAAGCTGCCCCACTAAAGTCGGGCAGCTCTATCTAGTTTATTACTGACGTTTTTTATTTTCTACATACTTGGGAAGACGGCTCTCAAACACCGCGAACGAAAATACGCGCAGGAAGATAGGATATAAAGCGACGAGTCCTAAAATATCTCCGATAAATCCAAGAATATTGGTAGTAAACATAAGGACAGACAAGATAATCATTAAAACCGTAGTAACCATACCAGTCAGCCCGTTAACCGGAGTCCATGCACCGGCAATAGTCTTCGTATCCTGCTCGAGCAATTCAAAGCAGCGATAATGATAAGGGCGTACCCTGAACCAGTTCGAAGCCGTGATAAGTTCATCTCGATCCCTGATCTCTTTGTAACAGTAACGACAGATGTTCGTGTTCATTGATCTACTCCTGAAAAAGGTATTTTTTCATTAACACACATTCATTTCCCTTTTCATTATACCGTATTTTATCCATAACTCTAAGCATTAATGTAATTCCGCGCCCATTTTCATCCAAATCTTCTACTTCCGGAAACCAGTGCTTAACATCGCTCGAAACCTGGTAAGGTCTCCAATCAAAACCATCCCCGAGATCCTGGACTCTGACAAGCATCGTCCTATTCAAAAATAATATCTTAAGTTTGATAGGTTTTTCACTACTCTCCTGGTGCCCGTGCTTCCAGGCATTGGTGACAGCTTCTGAAATCGAAGCATCCACTAATAGTTGATCCTTGCCAAAGACAGACGTTAAGTGTGGGTAAACTTCATTTCTTATTTCACACAACTCTTTGGGGTGGTTGATGTTGACTTCATAAGATGTTTTCATCTTCCAACCTCTCCTCTGCAAAGTTGATCCTCGCTTAGCTTTTTCATAAACCTTGCTTTCTCTATAACGGATATGCGCCTTGCTGAATGGAAAAAACTTAGTGTCTTATGAACCGTATTCCCCAAAAATATGTAATTGAAAAGGGCTTCAGCCTAGAAAATAAAATAAAAATGACAAGGCAGCCTATATACTGCCTTGTCATGACTATTTATTTTCAAAATTTTGGATGATTTCAATAACTTTTTCTTTAGTCTGGCCACTTTGATAAAGCTCCATTTTATCGATTAACGCCTGCTTATCATCCATTAAACGGTGAATTTCCTCCAAAAATCGATCATCTGTCAGTTCTTCTTCTTCAAGTTTGTGTGCAAAACCCTGTTTCACAAATGAGTCAGCATTTAAAATTTGATCGCCACGGCTCACTTTTCTCGATAAAGGAATCAGAAGCATCGGTTTATGAAGAGCCAAGAATTCGAATATGGCATTCGATCCCGCTCGAGAGACGATATAATCAGAAGCTGCAAACAGGTCCTTCAGTTCTTCATTTACATACTCAAACTGTGCATAACCGGCCCGGTTAATCGAAGCATCCTTATGATCTTTTCCACAAATATGAATGATCTGCACATTTTTTAATAAAGCATCTAAATTATTACGAATCGCCTCATTCAGCCGTTTCGACCCGGTGCTCCCCCCCATAACCATAATCACTGGTTTCTGTTTATGAAAATTACAGTAGGACAACCCTTTAGAGCGCTGGCCTTGAAACAATTCTTCCCTTACGACTGCTCCAATAAATTCTGCTTTTTCTTTCGGAAGATAGTCCATCGTTTCCGGAAAAGTGGCGAGCACTTTTTTAGCAAAAGGAAAAGACAATTTATTCGCAAGTCCCGGTGTATAATCTGATTCATGAATAATGGTAGGAACCCTCTTCAGTTTTGCAGCAGCAACGACGGGTACGGAAACAAAACCACCTTTAGAAAAGATCACTCCGGGCTTCCGCTTGCCAATAATTGAGAAAGCCTGAAGTAGCCCTTTCATTACCTTAAACGGATCTTTCATATTTTCTTTAGATACATAACGTCTAAGTTTCCCAGTGGAGATGCCGTGATACGTGACTCCATCAATTGATTCGATCAACTGTCGTTCAATTCCTTCATAAGAACCAATATAATCGACTGTATATCCTCGCTTCTGAAACTCAGGAATCAATGCCAGGTTTACGATTACATGCCCGGCGGTGCCTCCCCCTGTAAATAAAATTCGTTTTTCACTCATACTCTTCCAACGTCCTTTCTATCCTGTTCATGCTAGGTATGCCTTCCTTATCTATGCTATAATCCTCGTATTCCTTTTAGCTAAATCATCTCTGGTCATGCCCTTTTTATGGGGCTTTTATGATGCAGAGCAGGGAAATGTTTTGCCTTAAACAGTGCAAAAAACATCATTACTTACTCAGCCATTCCTCTAAAGGAATTGTAACAGAAAAGGACGGTCACGATGTATCAAACCTATACCCTTAAAGAAAAAATAAAATTATTCTCCACAATATTGCTCCCTATTCTAATCACCCAAATTGGCATGTATGCGATGAATTTCTTTGATACGGTGATGGCCGGTCAGGCAGGCCCGGATGAATTAGCAGGGGTAGCGATTGGATCCAGCATATGGATGCCCGTCTTTACAGGACTAAACGGCATACTCATGGCTATTTCCCCAATTGTAGCTCAATTAAAAGGAGCCCGCAGAGAAAAGGAAATCCCTTTTTCTGTTAAACAAGGGGTTTATCTCGCGGTACTCTTAGCTGTTCTCATTGGTTCCATTGGATTCTTTCTATTGGATCCAATTCTCTCACTCATGAACATTGAACCTTCTGTCCGATACGTAGCCAAATATTATTTAATCACATTAGGAATCGGAATCATTCCATTATTCATTTTCAATATCCTGCGCTCTTTTGTGGATGCGCTTGGACTGACCCGGATTTCAATGGGCATTATCCTGCTTACACTCCCAACAAATATTTTATTTAATTACGTATTTATTTTCGGTAAATGGGGTGCCCCTGAGCTTGGAGGCGTCGGGGCAGGAGTTGCCTCTGCTCTTACCTACCTTGTATCTTTTATTTTAATTGTCCTTACCATCCACAAGCTCCATCCATTAAGGCATTATCGTATCTTTAGAGGATGGATAGTTCCTTCATTGAAAGAATGGTGGGCTCAGCTGAAGATTGGCGTTCCGATCGGGTTTGCGATCTTTTTTGAAACCAGTATTTTTGCGGCTGTTACTTTTTTCATGACCGCTTATGATACCAATACCATCGCCGCTCACCAGGCAGCGATTAATTTCGCTTCCTTTTTATACATGATGCCTTTAAGTATTGCGTTTACCCTTACAATTGCGGTCGGATTTGAAGCAGGAGCAGGGCGGTTTGCAGATGCAAGAAGCTATTCCTATCTGGGAATTGGCACTGCTGTCGCCATGTCCGTGGTAGCCGGACTTGTCCTATACCTCATGGATGATTCAGTAGCCAGACTTTACAGTTCTAATGAAACGGTGATCGAATTAACGAAAAACTTCATTTTCTTTGCGATCTTCTTTCAACTGTCCGATGCTTTTGGAGCACCAATCCAGGGGGTCCTCCGCGGTTATAAAGATGTAAACATAACGCTGGTCATGGCGTTCATATCCTATTGGGTAATCGGACTGCCAAGCGGGTATCTATTAGCGAACTATACGAGTCTCGGCCCGTACGGATATTGGATGAGTTTGATTATCGGCCTGACGGTCGGAGCCATTGCTCTCTTGTTCCGCATGCTCTCCCTGCAGCGTAAGAACATCACCAAAAAACAGACAGCATAAAAAGAGTCCCTCCACTATTTGGAAGGACTCTTTTCATTTAACTTGGCTTTGATAAATCTCCATATTCAATTAAAGTAAAGCTCCCGTTTGTTTAAGACTCAGTTTCGAGATAAATGGGCCCGTGACGTTAAAAGGAGGAGGGCTGGTTGGGGAATAAGTCGCTTTCCTGCGGGAGAACTGGCAAGCCTCCTCAGTCGTTATCACTCCTTGTGGGGTCTCGCCTAGCTCCTTCTCCCGCGGGAGTCTCCTCATTTCCCCACCAGCCCTGCGATTTCTTGTGAACGGACCACTGCTAATAGGAAAAACGGGAAACCTGAAATCGTCCTAAATGCTTCTATAGCGGCGTTTATCCCCCTGGACAGACTCGGAATTAACGTTGATCATAGGTCATTTTTCCTCATATGGAGGTATATACGTAGAGGATTTTGAGCGCTCAATAATCGCAAAGGGGCGGAAGGGAACGGTGAAGACTCCTGCGGGATGAACATGATCGGTGAGATCCCGGAAGGCGAAGCCTGAGGAAGCTCA
>NZ_JBAPTY010000008.1:0-15451 GCF_049282395.1 Halobacillus sp.
CCAGGGAACGGCTCGCTTTCCGCGGGCATGTGCTGAGCTTCCTCGGGCTTAACAGCCCTGCGGGATCTCACCGATCATGTTCATCCCGCAGGAGTCTTCGCCGTTCCCTTCCGCCCCTTTGCGATCAAGGAGAGCTCGAAATCCTTTAAGTAATTGCCTTCATATGAGGAAAAATAACTTATGTGATCAACGCTAAGTACCGAGTCTCTCAAGGGTATAAACGGCACTGTAGAAGCATTTAAGACGATTTAAGCTTCCTACTTTTTTCTACTGCTAGGGTCCGTTCATGTGATATGGCTGGGGTGGCGGAGGAAACGACGAGACTCCCGCGGGAGAAGGAGCTAGGCGAGACCCCACAGGGAGTGTTAACGACTGAGGAGGCTTGCCAGTTCCCCCGCAGGAAAGCGAGTTGTTTCTGTAGCCGCCCTCATCTATTGCTTGCAACGGACCCCCAACTATCTCGAAATCAAGTCTTCAAGTAACGGGAGCTTTACTGTAAGATTATTACTGCCAATCAATAAAGCCATATATTAAAAAAAGCCAGCGATTAAATCGCTGGCTTCTTCTGCTTATTATAGTGATTGGGCAGCGGTAATGATCGCAAGTTTGTACACATCATCAGCATTACAACCTCTTGAAAGATCGTTAACCGGCTGATTCAAGCCTTGCAATACAGGACCCACGGCATCGAAATTACCAAGACGCTGAGCGATTTTGTAACCAATGTTACCCGCTTCAAGACTCGGGAAAATAAACGTGTTCGCCTCTCCTTTAAGCGGAGAGTCCGGTGCTTTTTTCTCAGCCACAGAAGGAACAAAGGCTGCATCGAACTGGAATTCTCCATCGATTACAAGATTAGAATTCTGCTCTTTAGCAAGTCCTAAAGCTTCTGTTACTTTTTCTGTTTCTGGAGATTTTGCAGATCCTCTAGTAGAGAAGCTGAGCATAGCAACTCTTGGATCGATATCAAATAGCTTTGCCGTGTCGGCACTAGCCAAAGCAATCTCCGCCAGATCCTGACTATCAGGGTTAATGTTGATCGCACAATCAGCGAAAACATACTTTTCTTCATCACGTACCATTACGAATACACCTGACGTCTTCTTAATTCCAGGCTTTGTTTTAATGATCTGAAGAGCAGGTCTTACGGTATCTGCTGTGGAATGAGCAGCACCACTTACAAGACCATCTGCTTTACCCATGTAAACAAGCATGGTACCGAAGTAGTTTTCATCCTGCAGAATCTCTCGTGCTTTCTCTTCAGTGGCTTTTCCTTTACGGCGCTCCACGAAATTAGCAACCATTTCGTCAAAAGCATCATAATTGGCAGGATCCAGAATTTCAGCAGAAGAAATATCCACCCCAACCTCAGACGCCTTCTGTTTTACTTTTTCTTCATTTCCAACTAGTACAGGTGTCAGTAAATCTTCTGTCCCAAGCTGACTGACAGCTGTTAAAATACGTTCGTCCAAACCTTCCGGAAACACGACCTTCTTGCCTTGTCCGTTTATCTTAGATCTCAATGTATCAAATAGGTTGCTCATATTGAACCCTCCAATTTTCATTTCTGTTATACATGATAAAAGGTTTTGTGTATAAATGAAAGTCATTCCAATTGATTTTTACAATGAAGCGATTTCATTATCATTACCCTCTTTTGCTTGAGCATATACGTTCAAGTAGTTTCTATTTCTTCTTTCCCTATCCTTATCCTTTCACTATATGTTCAAAGTCATTCCCATGATGTAACGAAGCAACTGTGTTATATTGAGAAAGGAAGTTTTCAATAAATAAACCAAATCATAAAGGAGCGATCGATACCATGCCAGAAGCAGTAGTAACCATGGATGGATGGTATTGCCTGCACGATTTCCGTTCAATTGACTGGACCTCTTGGAAATATGCCTCGAGTGAAGAACGCGAGCAGGCCATTCACGAATTCCAACAGATGATTTCCAATTGGGAAGATACTGAAAAAAGTAAACAGGGCAGCCATGCTCTATACACCATCATGGGACAAAAAGCTGATTTCATGATGATGATCTTACGCCCAACGATGGAAGAATTAAATGAAATAGAAACAGCTTTCAATAAAACAAAGCTCGCCGAGTTTACCACTCCTGCCTATTCTTATGTATCAGTTGTGGAACTCTCTAACTACATGGGAAATGCTAACGAAGAGGACCCTGAAATTCAGGCGCGTTTAAAACCAACCCTTCCGAAGTGGAATCATATCTGCTTCTATCCAATGGACAAGCGCCGCCAGGGCAACGATAACTGGTACGTACTTGAAAAAGACGAACGTGCTAAACTCATGTACGCGCACGGAATGACGGGACGCCAGTATGCTGGAAAGATCCGTCAGATTATCACTGGTTCTATCGGCTTCGATGACTGGGAATGGGGCGTTACCCTATTTGCTCACGATGTTCTGCAATTCAAAAAGCTTGTGTATGAAATGCGGTTTGATGAAGTTACGTCCCGTTATGGCGATTTTGGTTCCTTCTATATTGGCAACCTGTTTAAACCAGATGCTGTTCCACAATTCTTACATGTATAACTCTACAAAGGACTCTGCCCTGTTAAGGCGGAGTCCTTTTTATTTGAGTTAGAAAATCAAGTTAACTTTCATTAAAAGACTCCACCCAAAACCTTCCACCTCAGGTCATCCATAATTTGGATGACCTGAGGTGGAAGGTTTTGCCGCAATACAGCAGGAGGCTTGATATTTTATTCATATCATCACGGTGGACTTACATATAGTGTTAAAGAGCAATAACATGTCTGTATTAAAGCGAGGTGACAGCGTGGCTGTTATTCCTTACAACGAAGCGGACGTTAAGCTTCTTGGAAGACTCATGCGTGCAGAAGCAGAGGGTGATGGGCAACTGGGTATGCTTATGGTCGGGAACACGGGCGTTAATCGTGTACGGGGGGACTGTATTGATTTCACAGATATTGATTCGATAAGGCAGATGGTCTATCAAAGTCCTGGAGGCTTTGAAGCAACACAAAAAGGATACTTTTACCAGCGGTCCCGCGAAAAGGACCGAAGGCTGGCAAGGAAAGTTATTAACGGAAAGAGGTATCATCCGGCCAGCAACTCTCTCTGGTTCTTCATGCCTGAAGGCAGCTGCCCGGCCCAGTGGTTTGGTCAATGGAATACCGGAAGATTTAAGTCCCACTGTTTTTATTCCCCTACTAGGTCTGCTTGTCCAAGTGTGTACTAATCTATTGAAGGAGTGAGTGAATTGGCTCAGAAAAAACCATCTACGGGAGGCGCCCAGCAAGGGCATCAGCAAATGTATAATCAACCGACCTCCCCTTATTACGCGAGTAATCCATATATGTATTATTATCCAAGCGCTCCAGCTTCCAATCAGGGGCAGGGAGGTTTTCCACCTGCATACAGCGGTGGTGGGCAGGTGCCTCAAATGCCTCAGGGACAGTCTGGCGGTATAAATCCACCGAATATGCTTCCCACAGAACAATCGTATATTGAAAACATTTTACGGTTAAACGCTGGAAAGCCCGCTACCGTGTACATGACATTCGAGAATAATGACCAGTGGAATGCTAAAGTTTTTAAAGGCATTATCGAAGCTGCTGGTAGGGACCATATCATTTTAAGTGATCCTGAAACAGGAAAACGTTATTTACTGCTGATGATCTATCTTGATTATATTACCTTTGACGAAGAAATTAATTATAACTATCCGTTCAACGGTGGAGGATCAGGTTTCGCTCAGTACCAGCCAAGATAATCAATTTGAACTCATAAAAAAACTCGCTAAATCAGTTAGCGAGTTTTTCTCCTATCAATAGAAAAGGGTGAACCCATGAGACATCCTTATGAAAATTTTTATAAAGCCCACTTAGGAGCACTGGCATTAGCTGTGCTGTTAGCAGTTCTCGGGCTCTTTAAACTAGATCACCAGTGGATTATTCTGCTCATGTTTTATGTCTTAGCCGCAAGCTTTTTATTTGAGGCTTTAATTGAACTGAAAACACAGAATATGCTCAACGCGATTATTCAACTTCTCCGCGTGTTAATTATTTTCTTATTTACTACCATTCTTTATTTTTAAAGGTGTTTAATAACCGCATAACCAAGCAGAATCCAGCCAATTAAAAAGGATAGACCTCCGAGCGGGGTAATCATAGCAAATGTTTTAATACCTGTAGGAGCATAGATATAAAGACTTCCTGAGAAGAGAATAATGCCTGCTATGAAGAACCACCCTGCTCCCGTCATCAATCCGGTCTGGATTTTGCTCATTAATAAGGCGGTCACAAATAAAGCCATTGTATGGAACATTTGATAATTAACCGCTTTCCCCCATTGCTCCAAGCCTTTTTCAGACACTTTCCCTTCTAATCCATGTGCCCCAAAAGCTCCAAGAGCAACCGAAAGAAAGCCATTAATAACCGCTACAATTAAAATTAGTTTCATCATTTACCTCCTCCTAAAAATCGAAAATTGATGACCCGTTAGCATCATCATCCTCCAGCCGATTTTCTTCTTTCTTTGGTTTAGAGTCTGGAGTCTTATCAGCCCCCATCATCTGCCGTATTTCATCCGCTGTGGGTTCATGCATCTTCTGACTTCCTTGTTTAGAAGGAGTTGTGTCCTCCTGCCCCTGTTCTAAAAATAGATCCGCTAACAATCTTACAGAACGTATATGTTCACGAACCTTTTGCTCGTCACCGTGCTGAAGCATAGCTTCCTGTATTTCACTGGACATTTTTTTGAGAACGCTTTGATTTGGTATCGCCATATGGTCAGACTCCTTTATCTCATACTAAAGAAAATAGTGTTCTGTCGTAGTTTAACACGCCGCCTGTACTTCTGTCTTATGATCCTTTCATCGTTCACAAAATAATGATTAATTAAGGAAAAACGCTTCTTCCTCTAAGAAGAAAAGAGATCCCGATGATAATCATCAGGATCTCTTTCCAATTATTAGATGGAAGAATTTAAAAGATAATACCGATTTTGTTTAAGAAAATCAATACTATAAGGATGGGAGCCATCCATTTCACGATGAAATACCAGAAGCCTCCAATTGTAGAAGAGGACAAGTCCGCAGACTCCAGAGCTTCTGACTTTTTAAAGTACCATCCAACAAGAAGGGCCATGGACAGACCGCCTAGCGGCAAGAGAATATTGGAAGCAATATAATCCATGGAGTCCAGGATATTTCTTTCTCCAATCGGCGTGATGCCAGACCAAATACCGAACCCTAAGGAGACAGCGATGCCCATGACGAACATGATAGAACCCATAAGCACACTTGTGGCAAAGCGCGTCCATCCGAATACTCGCATAAAATAAGCTGTCGGTACTTCCAGGATAGAGACAGATGAAGACAGAGAAGCCAGGATCAAGGCAAAGAAAAACACCAGCCCAATGATTCCCCCAAGCGGCATCTGTTCAAAAATACTCGGAAGTGTAATAAACACGAGCGGAGGACCTGAACTTGGATCTATACCGAAGGCAAAAACCGCCGGAAAGATTACAAGCCCCGAAATCACTGCGAAGAACGTATCCATTAATCCTATACCTAAAGCCGCGCTTGGAAGTTTATCCTCTTTCCTTAAGTAACTTCCATACGTAAGCATTGCCCCCATCCCTAGACTAAGCGAGAAGAAGGCCTGCCCGAGAGCAGCAATATAAATAGAAGGCTCACTTAAGGCCGACCAATTCGGCTGGAATAAAAACTTAACCCCCTCTGAAGCACCATCAAGCGATAAACTGAATACCGCAAGGGCGATAAGTATTAATGCAAGAAGCGGCATAAAAATTTTATTCGCTGCTTCAATACCTTTTTTCACACCACTTAATACAATGATAATGGTTAATATCATGAAAAGCGCGGTCCAGGCAATAGGATGCCACGTATGGCTGATAAATTGTCCGAACGCTCCTTCATACCCAGCTGCCGGCTCTGTAAAGAATGATCCATTGATATAATTCCAGAAATAAAAGATAGCCCAGCCTGCAACTACGGCATAAAAACTTAAGATAAGAAATGCACTGATAATACCGAAAAAGCCTGTTAAATACCAGGGTGTTCCTTTAGCAAGTTTTTGAAAAGACCCTACTACATCGCTTTCTGCTTTCCGTCCAATACTTACCTCTGTAAGCAATAGAGGAATTCCTATAATAAGCACGAATAACAGATAGAGTAACAAGAAAGCTCCTCCACCGTTATTACCAGCTACGAATGAGAAACGCCATATATTACCCAGTCCTACAGCTGAGCCCATAGCAGCCAGCATAAAACCTAATTTTGTCCCCCATTTTTCTCTGTGCATAAAAAACTCTCAACTCCTTTCATACATTTCTCTCTACTTTTGTAGAGCAAGGCTGTCAGATGACCTGGGAGCCATACTAAATATCCATCAGCATACCATAGAATAAAAGGATGTCCATATGAATTCTGAAAATTTCATATTATTTACAGCCGTACATCAAAGTTTGAGGAGATAAATGCGTTCTTCTTCCTTTTCACAGACTGTTTTGACTCAAATTCCATGCATTCAATTCCGGTGACATGAAGCACCAGCTGAGAAGGCATCTCCTTAGCTTTAAAGCCATAGGAAGCGCAGGCTCTAGGAAAAGATGGATTCCAAGTTGTATAAAAATGCTTACACTGAAAGCAATTAACCTGTCTCTTCATCTCCTACCTCCTTTCACCCGGCAAACGTATGGTAAAATCATCATAGCATATCGAAATCTGCTTCACTAGGAGTGTACCTAATGAAAGATTGGTTCGGAACAGGAAGCCGTTATCCCTTTGAAATAATGGGAGCCAGTCACATAACCATGCTTCTCATCTTCACGATTGTTCTTTTCAGTATTGCCCTAGCTTCTAAATGGCTTCATACGCATGAACGGTTTCGTCAGATTATGAGATATTCTTTATTGGTTCTTCTTCTTCTTTCCGAGGTCAGCTACCAGTTGTGGGCTTATGTAAATGGAGTCTGGAGTCTGGCCGGTCATGTGCCTCTCCACCTATGCGGAATCTCTTCTTTAATAGGGATCTACACTCTTATTACCTATCAGCCGACGCTTATAAAAGTAAATTTTTTCATAGGCATCCTTCCTGCTCTTATTGCACTGATCACTCCTGATGTACCCTTTGACTTTCACCATTACCGTTTCTGGAAATTCTTCCTGCACCATATGGCTATTCCCTGGACGAGTTTGTTTCTTGTGGTGACTTCTTCTGTCCGTATTACCTGGAAGGATATGATCAATAGTTATCTACTATTAGTGGGATATGCCTTAATTATAGGTTTTTCCAATCCTCTCCTGGATGCAAATTATTTATATTTGGAACACCCTCCCAATGTCTTTACTCCTCTCAGCCTTATGGGAGAAGGAATGATCTACTATCTTAATTTAGCTGTCACTGCGTTCCTTGCATTTGCTTTTATGTACGGATTTTATAAACTGGCAATCAGAATTAAACTTCTCTAAAAAATATAGTTTTCTGCTACAGACCTCCCTATGCCTGTAAGAGTTTTAACCAGCATGACTCAATGGTAGTCTCTGTTAAATATCCGTGTTGGTTTTTAAAGAAAAGCTCCCGTCTGTTTAAAACTCAATTTCGAGACAATTGAGTCCTTTACGTAAATGGAAAAGGGTTGGTGGGGAAATAACCCGCTTTCCTGTGGGGAACGGCGAAGACTCCTGAGGGGTGAACATGATGGGTGAGATCCCGGAAAGGCCTAAAACCTAAGGAAGCTCACCAAATGCCCGCGGAAAGCGAGTCGTTCCCTGTAGCCCCCTTTCTCCACAAAATATCTCGAAAATGAGTCTTACAGTACACAGCCTGTTAGTTTAATAAACCTTTGAGATTCCTCTGCCTCTCATCTTTACCATCTCACCCCATATTTAAAGTAAAAAAAGACCATCCCTTCTATAGAAGGGATGGCCGGTCATTAACGTTGATTATATAAATTTTCAAGTCTTTGAATTCTTGCTTCAAGAAGTTCATATTCTTCTTTTGATACAAAGCCAAGTTCTTTCATACGATCCTGAAACTTTGCTTTCGAATGGTCGGACCATTCTTTATCAACGTTCTCGCCTTTGCTGATCCAGGAGTTGATCATCGTTTTCGCCTGGGCTGGACTTACATCCCCGTGTTTTACCATTTCATTTACCATTTTCTCGAATTTCTCTTTACCGCTGATAGCCGCTCCCAGCCCTAAATGAAATCCTTTCTTCAGTAAATCGCTCATATTTCATTCCTCCTATTATGATGTATTCGTTTAATCATTTTGAAATGACTCATGACACAGCTTATGAATCCTATAAGACCTAAGCCAAGAAGAGACCCACCTATCCAAATAGAGGGCAGCACGGTTTGGATGACTGTAAGATACAATGCTGCAGCACCAGAACTGATGAAAACAAATGATAAAAGGGCATAAAATAAGTAAAATTGATGAAATAGATGGTTCCTCTGGTGGTAACTCTTCCACTCACGCTCCTTGTCGCCATCTTCCAAATATTCTACGAGCGCTCTTGGTAAGGATAAGAGCGGGCGGGCAGTTTCTTTAGCCACTTCTTTAAAAATAGAATAATTGGAGTCTTCTCCTGACACCCATTCCTTGATTACCGGACGTCCCCATTGGATCAGATCCACTTGAGGGTACACACTGCTTAGGACTCCGACGATAATCGAGGTAGCCCTGCCCAGAAAAGCATAATCAGCAGGAAGCTGGATCGGCTGGTCTTTAACAAATTGCTGAATATCTGTCATCACATCATTCATCATATTCGCATCCAGCTTGTCAAAGTTCCCTTCTAGATACATATCGGTCGTTTGCTTGAGCAGTTTCTTCACACGTTCCGTATCTGCGTTTTCCAATAAAAAATCCATATCCTGTAAAGCAGCGACTACCCTATCATAGTCTTCCAAAATAAAGCCTTGAACCATAGCCCGGATAGAATTTGTGTCCTCCTTCCGTATCTCACCCACCATCCCAAAATCAATAACAACTATCGTCCCGTCTGATTGGAGCATTAGATTTCCTGGATGAGGATCCGAATGGAACATTCCAGCATCGAGGAACTGTTCAACACTTAAATCAAATAATGTTTTTGCAATTTGCTCCCGGCTGATTTGATGTTTCTTTATAAAAGATAAGTCTGTAATTTTGGTTCCTTCGATCCACTCCATAACAAGTACCCGTTTAGTAGACAAATCCGTATAGTAATCCGGAATATAAACGGAAGGAAAATGACTGAATCTCTTTTTGAATTGATTTCCGTTCTCAAGTTCCATCGTAAAGTCCAGTTCATTACTGATTACCCTGACGACCTCACGATACAAGGCCGGTAAATCAGCTTTCTTCCCATAAGATGTAAAACGGTTGACCAGCCAGAAAACAATTTTCAAAGCTTTGAAATCCATTTTAAAAATATCCTTCACACGGTATCGCTGAACTTTAACAGCGACAGCAGTTCCATCTTGTAAGGAAGCTTTATAGACTTCACCGATGGAGGCTGATGCCACTGGATCTTCGTGAATGTTGGATAAATGCTCTTCCAGAGGCGCATTCCAGTCCTCTTCCATTATTTCTTTTGACCTGTAAAAAGGCATAGGTTCTACTCGGTCCACTAACCCTTCTAATTCTTTAATAAAAGCCCGCGGAAGCAAGTCACCACGTGAACTTAAAAACTGTCCAAACTTAATAAGAAGTCCGCCAAGCGCGATAGCCTTTTTACGGTATTCGCCTGCCTGCTTTTCCAGCATGTCTTCCCATTTCCTTTTAGTATCCTGATCCCATATGCGGTGCCTCTTTTGAAACCAGAAAATTTGAACAAGGAACTTTAAAGACATCCAAACAATAATGGCAATTCTATAAATCGATATGTATTTTAAGCGATTTTTCATCCTTCTGTCTCCCTTTTCAACAGTCCTATGTTCCATTTCCCCTGTCTCATCCATATCAATCATGTAAATGACAGGAAGATGTGTCCACTCCTCATGCTCTAACTGACCCCTCCCTGCCTCAAGCTTGAATTTTGATTAACTGTTGTGTCATGATTTGTTTAAAAAGGAAAGGTGATTCTATGAATATCAGCGAACTTGAAGTCAAGAATCTACATAAAGTTGCCAATTGGCTTTATCATATGAACGAAATAGACCACCACTATGTCGCCTGGCTGGCATCGGATCCTAACGAAATATTCGAACAAATCTGGACGCTCACTCAGTTCAAGGAACCGTTGGCATTCGTGGCATGGGAGGGAGAAGAAATCATTGGATTTCTAGGCATCCTGCCGTTTTTTGAACAAAAACTTTGCCGTTTACTGGGACCATTCGCTACAAAAGAACACCAGGCAGTAATTGAAAGCATGTGGGATAAGGCTTCGGTCACTATGCAGCTACACTTCGATGTGGTGAAGGTCGCCTGCTTTGAAGCTAATCATCATCTGCTGGCTTTTACAAAACGTCATGATTTTGAATTATACAATGTAGAAAAGACGCTGGCTGTTCATCGAACGAACTTCGACCCTTCACATAAGGAAAGTCATTCCATCACAGACATGCAACAAGATGATTTTGAGGCTATTGATAAGCTGCACCCCAAAGCATCGTATTATACGACAGAAGAAATGATTCAGTTATCCAGGCAGCCTGAGAATCAACTATGGGGTTACCAATTAGATGGTGAAATAGCAGGTTACTTATATTTTGAAACGATTCTTGAGGGTCATGAAGGGGAAATATGTTTTGTGAACGTTAGTAAACATGAACAGGGTAGCGGAATTGGAACGGAATTGATTGAACACGCACTACAATACGCTTTTCACGCTCTCCATTTAGATGTAGTCACCCTTTCCGTTCGCACACAGAATGAGCAGGCGGAAAACCTTTATAGACGCTTTGGGTTTAGAGAAATCAATACAATCCATGCCTATCAAAAGACCATCGAAAAACAAAAACCGCCGGTACTTAACATTTTTCACTAAATATTTTTCATATTCTTTAAGGAGGGCAAACTGTGATGGAGAAAGTCATTAGAAACGCTTTACACTCAATTGGAGATCAGACTCCGATTGAATCCATGAAGCAAGTGAGCGGTGGAGATATCAATCAGTCGTATTACATCAGGACGAACAAACAACCTTACTTTATTAAAGGAAACGAAGGGGTCCCTTCTCACTTTTTCAAAGTAGAAGCCGATGGGCTCGAGCGAATCCAAAAAACCCGTACCATCCAAGTTCCGCAAGTCCATTACTATGATGAGCCGGAAAATGGTGAAAAAGGCGTACTCGTCATGGATTGGATCCAGCAAGGTGCCCAAGCATCCCCTGAAGAGCTGGGCAGGAACCTAGCCCTTATGCATAAAGAAACGGCTGATCAGTATGGACTCGGGCATTCCACTTTTGTAGGGGAACTGGACCAGCCTAATGATTGGAAAACTTCCTGGCTTGAGTATTACAGGGACTACAGGCTGGCTCCTCAGCTTCATTTAGCCATCCAAAATGGCCGGGCTTCCGCAAAACGACGTTCGAAACTCGAGGCGTTGTTAGAGAAACTCGATCAGTGGATACCAGAAAAACCTGAGGCTTCGCTCCTTCACGGAGATCTTTGGGGCGGGAACTGGATGTCAGATGCAGAGGGACGTCCTTACCTTATTGATCCTTCCGTCCTGTATGGAGATCATGCATTCGAACTCGCCTTTACAGAATTATTTGGAGGCTTTCCATCTTCCTTTTATAAGGCTTACGAGCAAACATTCCCACTCCCATCCAACTACGAAGAGGTCAAACCGCTTTATCAACTCTTTTATTTGCTCGTTCATCTTAATATGTTCGGGGAAAGTTACGGTAGCAGCGTTGATCGAATCCTAAACCATTATACAGACTAAGACCAGCTTTGATTTCACGTTAGTCTAACTTAAAAAAGCAGCGAGATACGTTTGTTGCAACAAATATTTCTTATCCAACCGACTGGCCCAAAAGGCCAGTTTTTTTTCAACACTGCCCCCCCACCTTCCCTTCCTTGTAAAGTAGAAGCTTCTTATTAAATTTCTCTTTTTCCGAGGAAGACCAATCGTTTTTGAAATAACCGGCGATATGCTGACAAACATTGATATGGGAGCTACGAGTCGGTTTATGATTCAGAAGTTTTCTCAACTCAAGCTCATAGTTTTCCAGTAATCGAACCTTTGATTCATGCTTATGATTTGCAGCTATTCTCCCTAATACCTTTAATATCTCAGGTTGAAAAGCCATCAATTAATATTTTTGACGTGTGTGAAAAGTCTGGAGCGAATAACTCCCTATTTTCACTTTATGATAATCATCTAAGATAAAGAGTGCAGTATACAATGGTTCATCATAGCCCTGTAGAGTATCCTTCATTCTCTCCCTCAAATATAGAATACTCGATATCGAGTTTCCAATACTGATCTCACCCACAATATGATTCCTCCTAAATCTTTCTTTTACTCAAAAGGATTCCCTCCCTAATTTGTCGAATTAACATATATAAGGAACTAATCCTCCCTCTGATTGCCTATTGGTTTTTGTCGCTATCCGTATTAAAATATAAAATGCTGCATATTTATTCTGATTACCCCTTATAAAATAAAGCTCTATTAAGTTAAGAATGGTTACATAGGATGAAATCGACTTGATTTAAACACCTACAGGAAAAAGAAAGAGATCCAGGGGATACTTCCCACTTTCGTTGGAATAGCGGTGAATATTTGCCATCAATAGACCTTCACTTTTTCAGAGCTAAAACTAATGAACGACAGGAGAGACATTGGATGAAAGCAAGAAATTTCAAACCATCATCACATTTACTTTTCATCATCCCTTCTCTGATCGGTATTTTTCTATTTATGTACCCGATCGTGGATATTGAGGATGGAGCCGTTACGATTCCGATTGCCATTTTAGCTACCTGGCTGCAGGAACTCCTCGGAAGCTATTTATCCCTCATTATGATGATCATTATTTCTATTACAGCTATTGCCACCGTACTGGCAAAAATAACAGGGTCAAACTCATTGGATAAATACCCTTTTTTCAAATCATTATTCCATGTACCTCCCGTTTGGGTTGTAACAAGAGTGCTGGGAATGATATTTGCTATTATGGTCTACTTTCAAATCGGACCACAGGCAATCATTTCTGAAAATACAGGCGGACTGCTGCTCGACTCATTATTGCATGTATTATTCGCCGTCTTTTTATTTGCGGGCTTATTTTTACCTCTTTTATTAAATTATGGACTATTGGAATTGTTCGGTACATTATTAACTAAAATCATGCGTCCTCTATTCCGATTACCCGGTCGTTCTTCGATAGATTCCCTTGCTTCCTGGCTTGGTGACGGAACTATTGGAGTTCTGCTTACCAGTAAACAATACGAAGAAGGCTATTACACGAAAAGGGAAGCAGCCGTTATTGGTACGACATTCTCTGTCGTTTCCATTACCTTCAGCCTGGTGGTCATCGAACAAGTCGGTTTAGCTGATATGTTCATTCCTTTTTACTTAACCGTTGCACTAGCTGGTTTCATTGCAGCTCTAATTATGCCGAGAATTCCACCTCTGTCGCGCAAAATGAATACCTATGTGACGGAGGAAGCAGATGACATCAACGAAGAAGTTCCTGATGAGCACAACATATTCACTTACGGGTATGCTCAAGCTGTTAAACGCGGAAGTAAAGCTAAGGGATTAACCGACTTCTTTAAACAGGGCGGACAAAACATTCTGGATATGTGGATGGGTGTAGCTCCAATCGTAATGGCGCTTGGAACGATTGCTCTTGTGATTGCAGAATTCACTCCGTTCTTCACTTGGCTTGGAATGCCTTTTATTCCGTTATTGGAACTTATGCAGATCCCTTCAGCTCAAGCAGCTTCTGAAACTATTCTGGTAGGCTTTGCTGATATGTTTTTACCTGCCATTATTGGAGCTTCCATTGAAAGCGAGATGACTCGATTTATTATTGCTTGTTTATCGGTCACTCAGTTAATTTATATGTCAGAAGTCGGCGGGCTGCTATTAGGTTCAAAAGTGCCTGTGAACTTAACAGACCTGTTTATCATTTTTCTAGAGCGCACGATTATTACACTTCCTATTATTACACTTGTCGCTCATCTTCTTTTCTAATTAAATTGGCATCCCAATAGATAAACAAAAGTCTCAGAGTCCATAGGAGTACTCTGAGACTTTTTTATTTTAGCAGCCAACGCTATTGAGGCTGCGGCTTTCTTAATTTCTTAATAACCGCCTGGGCGGTACTCAAGCTTGAACGCGGGTTCTGACCCGTAATAAAGTGTTGATCAACTTCTACATGATCTTTATCAGGATCTCCTACTTGAAAACCTGCTCCTTCTGCTTTCAGCTGCTCTTCAATTTTGAATGGAAGCAGATTCTCAATTCCGGTTTCTTTTTCCTCATCGTCTGTAAATCCAGTCATTGTTCTACCTCTCACAATCGCTTCACCATTATGATCGGTCACACCAACCAATCCAGCTGACCCGTGCCCTACGGAAGCAATTATTTTTCTCTCGGTTAGAAAATGTCTCAAAACGTGTTCTATCGTTTCACTATTGGGGAAATCCATCATAGCTCCGTGGCCTCCGCATAGGAACACACCTTCAAACTCGCTTGGATCAATTTCTGAAAGCACAGGTGTATTATGAATCGGTTCCATCACGCCGTCCCAAACTCTCGGAAGTTCATTACTGTAACTGTGAGGATCGATTGGAATTCTTCCGCCTTTTAAACTTGCAGCTGTAACCTCGAACCCTGCTTCTTTAAATTCCGTTGCCGGTTCTACAAAATCTGACAACCACAGCCCTGTCTGGTGATCGCTGTCCAGCTGATCCACATTCGTTGCAATCATTAGAATTTTAGTCATATTTCCTCATCCTCCTTGTGAACCTTTATAATTAGCCTTCCCCAATGACCATTTTTCTTCCATATCCTTTATATAATAACTACGTTACACCTTCCTGTTGCTTATTATAGATAAGCACCCGTTTCTGTAAGACTCAGTTTCGAGATAAATGGGTCCGTTACTAAAATGTGGATAAAGGTTGGTTGGGAAATAATTCGCTTTCCTGTGGGTGAACTGGTGAGCCTCCTCAGTCGTTTCACTCCTTGCGGGGTCTCCCCTAGATCCTTCTCCCACGGGAGTCTCATCATTTCCCCACCAACCCAACTATAATGTTGTGAACGGACCCTTCTTTAGAAGGGCAGGTGTTGGACTTAATCCTTTCTAAATCCAGTGGTATCAGACCTTTTCTAACAAAACTTAGAGAAAACAGGCACTCATGGCATGATTTTTAAATTTCCTATCCAAGTAATTTTTTCCAATGTTTCGAGCCTCTCATTTTAGCAAGGTCCGGAGGGGGACGATGAAGACTCCTGTGGGATAAACATGATCGGTGAGACCCCG
>NZ_JBAPTY010000009.1:0-7480 GCF_049282395.1 Halobacillus sp.
GAATAGGAATAGATATCGTTTCTATCGTTTATATAATAGAACAATCTGTGCCCAGGACCTTAAGAATGCTTGCGCTCTTTCCGGGCATCCTTTTTGAGAGCAAAGAAAAAACCACTATGAATCTAGAGTGACCTAGAAAAATGAGACGTAATAAAACACCTTCAAAGTTGTAATACTACACTTGGAGGTGTTTTTCTTATGGGTAAAAAAGTTCACTATCCCGAAGAAGTAAAAAAGAAAGTAGTTCAATTAAAATTAGAAGGGAATCACACGAATCAAGAGTTGATGGACATGTTTGGAATTAAGAATAAGTCCCAGATTAAAACGTGGATGAAATGGTTTAGAAATGGGGAAAACCACCGGTTTGCTCAGCCTATAGGGAAACAATATTCTCACGGGAAAGGGCCGGAAGACGAGGATGAAATGACCCAACTGAAGAAAAAGATTGCCTATTATGATATGAGAGAAGAACTGTTGGAAAAGTACCAGGAAATCGAAAGGAAGTGGTTCCAGAAGTATTCATCCAAATCGTAGAAACATTTAAGCACAAGTATCCTGTGAAAGATATTTGTGAATGCTTTGGTATAGCTAAAGCCACCTATTATCGCTGGCGGGGAAAGTCATGGGGACCGTCGGTCCTGGAGAAGAAGATCATTGAGCTATGTGAAGATCTAAAATTTAGAGTGGGACACCGTATGGTCCGTGACCTCTTACGTAAGGAATACCAAATCAAACTCAATCGAAATACCGTTCAAAAAATCATGCAGAAATACCATATTCAATGTCGCGTAAAACCAAAGAGACAGTGTTATATCGCAGGGGAAAGTAAGATTGTGGTACCGAATTATTTAGAGAGAAACTTTACGTCTACGAGACCTAATGAAAAATGGGTAACAGATATTACCTATCTTCCTTACGGAGAGAAAATGTTATATTTATCAACGATTATGGACTTATACAACAACGAAATCCTCGCGTACACGATCAGTGATAAACAAGATACGTCCTTCGTATTAGATACGTTGAGGAAAGCTTGCGAAGGACGTGACGTCTATGAAGTGATCCTTCATAGCGATCAAGGTTCGCAGTACACGTCCTATGAATTTCAAGAAGAGGCCAAAAAAAGAGGCATTATCACAAGCATGTCCCGACGGGGGAACTGCTTTGATAATGCCGTCATCGAATCCTTCCACTCCACGATAAAATCGGAAGAATTCAGTCCTCTGGACCGAGGAAAAATAGATCATCATACCGTACGCTCAAAAATCGATACGTACATGTATTACTACAATTATTGTCGACCTTTTCAAAAACTAAACTGCCAAACTCCAATTGAATTCAGAGTAATGGCAGCCTAGGTGTTTTATTGAGTCTTATTTTACTGTGGCACTCCAATCCTACCCTGGCCTTTTTCATTATGAAATCCGAAATTCCAAATATGTAATCTCCTAACTTGGCTCCGAACTGGTCGAGGAAATTGAATATATTAAAAGATACATAGTATGAGGCCCATCCTGCCAGCTCACTTGATAAGTATGTAAGTTTTTTGGGCATCGTCCTCCTCCTCTTTTTCTATTTCTAAGCATTGATTCTGTCAGACTTTTTTTACCCTGGTAACCTGGTACAGATAATTTATTTGTTTCTCAGTCCCTCTTACTACAATAAGAGCGAAAAAATTTTTCAATTATGCCCTTGTATGACAGGAGTATAAGAAATAATATTAAAAAATATCCGCGTTAGGACATATGTCCTTTCGAAACCTTCCCACTTCCTCTTTAATAGATGCAGAAGAGGAGGATGCACAATGAAAGGAGCAATATTTGCCCTGCTTGGAGGCCTCTGCATTACGATGCAGGGAATCTTTAATGCAAGAGTGAGTGAAGCCATTGGCGGATGGCATACGACTTCAATGGTTCATGTCATTGCCTTCACGATCGCCATTATTATTTATTTAAATGTACGGGATGGAAAAGGAAAAAGCTTCAGGCAGGTACCCTGGCTTTATTTAGTAGGAGGATCGTTTGGGGTGATTGTTGTTTTTTCAGAATTAACAGCGATTCACAGAATCGGTCCAGCTCCTGCTATTGCTCTATTACTCGTATCACAAATCGGAACGGCCTTTATCATTGAGTCACAAGGATGGTTCGGCGAAAGAAAAATCCCAATCACACGCAGGCAGAGCATTGGCCTGACGATGATGCTCGTCGGTGTCATCCTTTTTCAATTGTAAATAGAAGGAGAGCTTAACGTGAAAGAAAGACCGTATACAACACTAGACTCCTACATCCAACGGTACCAGCTGGAAGACTTATTTCCTGCTTCCTTCAGGCAGCATATGAAGGTCTCCCCCTTTGAAAAGGGCGAAACCTTATTTTCTGCCGGGGATGAGCTTGAAGAATTATATTTTCTCGTCGAAGGAAAAATTAAGATTTTCACGCTGACACCGGAAGGAAAGTCACTGATTAATCGCTTTAAGCGGCCGCTCGCTCTAATTGGAGATGTGGAATATGTTAAAGGCAGCCCGGTCCTCAATTCGGTGGAAGCCGTTACCGAAGGCGTGATGATTTCCGCCCCCTTTTCACATTTAACTGAGCTCGAAAAGGAGCATCCAAGCTTCATCCGATTTCTGCTGGAAACCGTGGCCCATAAGTTTTATACCGAATCCCATACGACAAGTATGCACATGCTTTACCCTGTAGAAGTGCGGCTGGCGAGCTATTTATTATCAATCTCTTCGGTCGGAGAAGGAACGGTTTTTCATCAGGAAATGCGAACGTCCAATTTAATCGAACTCGCCGAATGGATCGGAACCAGTTATCGTCACTTAAACCGGGTTTTGAAGAAAATGGCTTCTGATCATGTCGTCGAGAGAGCAAATGGATCGGTTACGATTAAAGATCTGGAAAAGCTTCGAACCCTCGCGAAAGGAAATATCTATGAATAAGGAGGTGCAGTCATGGTTGGTGCATCACTCGCCATCATTTCCGGGATTTTAATTAGTCTGCAAAATATATTTAATGCCAGAGTCAGTGAAAAAACAGGACCCTGGGCTACCACTACACTTGTGCTCGGATTAGGACTGGTCTGTTCCCTGCCTGTCTTTTACTCGGTCGAACAAAGAAGCCTGTTTGCGTTTGGAGATGTTAATCCCATCTTTTTATTCGGAGGTGTATTTGGTGTCGGAATCGTTTTCTTCTTAATGAGGGGCGTTTCCTTGATCGGACCGGCCTACGCTATATCGATAGCGTTGATCTCACAAATCATGATTGCTTTTACAATCAATACAGCGGGCTGGTTCGGATTCGAATCATCTTCCATCTCCTGGCAGAAACTGATGGGCATCACGCTTTTGATTGGCGGGGTTCTCGTTTATAAATTAGAAAAGCGGTCCGAATGAAGGGATCTTATGAACAGCTCGAACGCATTAGAAAAGCTGAAGACGATTAAAATCACCTTCAGCTTTTCTTAACGACTACTTTTCCTTATTCAGTTCCATTTTAAAAACAATGGCGTAGTCCTCCTTCTTAACAGATGGGGGCAAGGTCTTCAAATCCTCAGTTCCCCGGGAAGATAATTCACTTTGATTCGTTCCTATTAAATAAGCCCAGTAGACGGTTTCACCCTTAGAAATAGTGACCGATTCTTCCGGATGTTCAAATAGGAACGCTCTTACGTCCGCGGGCTGCTGCGCTTGCCCCGCTACATACCCGTCTGGTCCTCCAATCGTTAAATCATTCATCTCCTCCCCCATTCGAACTTGGAAAGAATGGAGGGCCTTTTTGTATTTATTATTCTGCTCCGCAGTAGACTGAGTGGTGAGTTCATTGATCAGCTCCCCGTTTTCGTAGACATCAATGGAACTGATCAGGGCCTCTCCCTCTGCTACCTTTCCATCCACCGTGAAGAAGGTTTGGTAATCGATACCGATTTGATTAACAAGCGCATTCTCGCGTTTGGAAAGCTTCGCCGGCTTTACCACCAGTGAAGATGAAGAAGCCTTTTGACCATCGTTCTCTTCCTGCGCCTGCCCCGTTTCGCTGCCACCTTCATTTGTACACCCGGCAAGCATAAGTGCCACTCCAATCAGAATCAAAAATCGCTTCATTTCTTTAGCCCCCATTCTCGTTTATACCAAATTCGATGAAAAAGAGATTGTTGTTTAAGATCATCTTCTCTACATACGCTTACGATTCCATTTACCGATAAGTTTCAAGATAGCAGGTACCTTAAATACACGTCAGTTTCAAAGATTCGAGATTTAATAGGTGAAATATTGGGTACATTCTTTTCGTTGCTAGCTTTTCGCTAGCTCGAACCTTCTCATAAATGAGAAGCTATGCACTACTATTTAACAAACGAGAAGTTTGACGTTCTCGTAGCTTCTGTGTAAAATGGCCTCATAAACAATTATTGCACGCGCGCAACTTTTATAAAAAACTACAACATTGAGAGGTGAATAAATATGCTAGAAGCCTTTAAAGAACTCCATCCCACTATGCAAGCTTTTATTGGGACATTATTTACATGGGGGATGACAGCTCTCGGTGCTGCTCTCGTCTTTTTTGTCAAGGGGACGAACCAGAAATTCCTTGATAGCATGCTTGCATTTGCCGGTGGGGTTATGATCGCAGCCAGTTATTGGTCTCTGCTTGCTCCTGCGATTGAAATGTCATCAGAAAGTCCAGGTCCAGCCTGGGTTCCAGCTGCCGTTGGCTTCTTATTAGGGGGAGTGCTGCTGATGTTTGTCGATCGCATGCTTCCAGCGATTGACACCGATCGTTATTTGCACGATATTAAAGATAATAAGGCTAAGAACCGCACAGCTTTGCTCTTTTTATCCATGACCCTTCACAATATTCCTGAAGGCCTGGCTGTCGGCGTTGCCTTTGGAGCTCTTGCTTCCAGTATGACAGAATCAACGCTTGCTGGGGCTTTGGCACTCGCGCTCGGAATCGGCATTCAGAACTTCCCTGAAGGCACGGCCGTATCCATGCCGCTTCACCGTGATGGGATGGGGAAAAAGAAAAGCTTTATGTTCGGCCAATTCTCAGGAATGGTTGAACCAATAGCGGCAGTCGTCGGTGCGTCGGCCGTGATTGTCATTGAACCCATTCTTCCGTACGCACTAAGTTTCGCCGCTGGTGCCATGATCTTCGTCGTTGCGAAGGAAATCATTCCCGGCTCCCATGAAAAAGGAAATGTCAATCTCGCATCCATGAGCCTTATGCTCGGGTTCACGGTCATGATGACGCTCGATGTCGCGCTTGGCTAAATGAACACGAATCAAAACTGTCCAGAGTGGTCGCACTCTGGACAGTTTTTCGTGTCGGCAAAATCTACATCATGCCCCCCCATTCAATCGGCTTTTTAATAGAACAATAATAAGACTCACATATCCTTGTTATACCAAGGTTTCCATCGCAAAGCGAATTTTCAAACCAAATTAAGGCTTAATACTTTATGAACAGTATCCAGTTCTTTTCCAAGCTTCAAAATGCCTATTAAATGAATTTTAGCTGAAGAGGATCAAATAGCCGTTTATTTTATTTGAGGGTAAGCACACAGGTCCCCCCTTTATTATATTCCCGTCTTTATCATCAGGCATCTCCATTCTAGATACTCCTTCAGTAATGAACCGATGATATTTTTCAGCAAACACCCGTCCAAAGAGAAGTGCCTGCCCCCACTGCCTAATACTTTAGCGAAGTGGGAGGACAAGCACTCAGTTCATTATTTAGGTACAACCCCTTTTTTATCTAAGACACGCTTTAAGAAACGAATTACTGAAGGTATCCATTTTTCAAATTAATGATCCGCTGTACACTTTGGTTAATACTTCTTTCTGAAATACGCCCGTCATTTACGGCTGTTTTGATTGCTTTGATTGCATCGATGGCATTCTGATTACCATGAGCCACTAAGACAATATCGCTTCCAGCTTGAACAGATTTAACAGCAGACTCTCCAATTCCATAGTTATTCGCGATTGCGCCCATCGTCATATCGTCGGACATTATAACCCCGTTAAAATCTAATTGATCACGTAAAATTTCGCTGATTACTTTCTCTGACATAGAAGCAGGGTAGGTAGAATCCAACTGCTCCATCAGAATATGCGCAACCATCACTACATCTGCACCGTTATTTATAGCTTTCTCAAACGGAACGAGCTCTAGCTCTTCTAATTGAGATAAACTTTTATCCACAGTAGGCAATGAGATATGAGAGTCTACATTTGTATCACCATGGCCCGGGAAATGTTTAACTACCGGAATAATATTTTGAGACTGGATCCCCTTCATGGTTTGGATGCCCATTTTGCTTACAATAGCTGCATTATCTCCAAAGGAACGGTCGCCGATCACTGGGTTGTCCGGGTTACTATTCACATCAAGGACTGGAGCATAATCCAAGTTAAAGCCCATTGAGTCTAGTTGGCGGCCTAAAGTTTGTCCTATGGAGTAAGCATAAGAGGGATCGTTCTTCTCTCCAATTGCTTTACTAGTCGGTGTCGTTTCTACACCTGGTAATCTGGCTACTCGGCCACCTTCTTGGTCGACACTGATAAAGAGAGGGAGCTTATTCGTTTCATTGGCAGCTTTTACATCGTTTACGAAATTGATGGACTGTTGTTGTGTTTCAAGGTTGTCGGCATAATAGATAAAGCCGCCAACATGGTACTTAGTCATAAGTTGTTTATCGGGTACATTTAAGGAAGTACCATCCAGGCCTGCAATAACCATCTGGCCAATTTTTTCATTTAAAGTCATATCACTTACACTCACATGGTCAGGAACGAACTTCTCTGGATTGAGCACCCGCGCTAGGAAGGCTGCACTATGCTCCCGGCTCAATTCCTCGTTCGGATGATATGTGCCATCTGGATAGCCCATTGCTACACCGAGGGAGTGGAGACGTCGAATTGAGTCTTCCGCCCACTTAGTTGATTCTAAATCGCTAAAATACCCCACTCCCTCCAAATCATTTGATACAAAGGCACGATCCAGGAGGACGGCCATCTCCGCCCGGGTTACATTCTTCTTAGGTCTATATGTGCCATCCGGAAAACCATTTATAATGTCTTTCGAATCAAGTTTAGCAATATAACCACTTGCCCATCCACTAACGTCCGGGTAGTTCGTCGCTTGTGGACTTTCCTCATAACCCAGTGCTTTGCCGATCAGAACAGCAGCCTCAGCCCGGCTGATACCTCTTTCAGGATGGAAAGTTCCATCTGGATAACCTGATAGGATGGACTTATCCGTTAAGTATAAAATTTCATCATAAAAGCTATCCCCTTTCTTCACATCAGAGAATCCCGACGCAAATGATACAGAAGTGAATGTTGCGCTAAGAACCATCATAAAGGCTAAAGCCAAAAATATTTTCTTCATTTCATATTTCCCTCCATCTTTTGTGAGTATATTTTCAAAAGAAGACCAGTGTTAGGAATATAGAAATTTCTTCGTGTTGATTGAAC
>NZ_JBAPTY010000010.1:0-11531 GCF_049282395.1 Halobacillus sp.
GGTGAGACTATCCATTTAGGAATAAGAGAAGATGCAGAAGTCATCTATGTGGATAAAGTAGAGCGGTATGCTCCGATTCGTATGTACTCTTCTGTTGGAAAGCGGGCCCCGTTATATTGCACGGGCATTGGAAAAGCCTTGCTCGCTTTTGCTTCCAATGAAGCAGAGGATCATCTAATGAGTACCATCACACTAAAGAAGTTTACGCCCCATACCATTACGGATAAGGATGAGCTGAAAAAGCACCTGGAGCACATACGCGAACGGGGTTATTCGATAGATAATGAAGAGCATGAAGAGGGGATCCGTTGTACAGCAGCACCGATTTGGAATCATCGCGGCGAAGCGATAGCGGCTATTAGCGTGGCTGGTTCCACTTCAAGGATGACAGAAGAAAAAGTTGAATCTTGTACGGGCAGTCTCTTGCACACCGCACTTGAGATTTCACGTAGGCTTGGATATTGAAAAAGAGATAGATAGTTGACAAAGACAGTTGGAATACTTTAGTTTTCTAGTAGTTGATCTTTTTTTATAATTATAAAATGGAACGGTGTTCCGTAATGAGGAACTTCCGGAGGGGAGACTTTAATGACAGTACTAGAAAAGATCGAAAAGGAAAAACTGGTTGCCATTCTAAGGCTGCAAGATACCAAATCTCTTGAGTCCATAGTGAAAAGTCTATATGACGGCGGGATTCGTATTCTTGAAATAACGATGAATACACCACGTGCACTGGAGACCATTCAACAAGTGAAGAAGCAATATCCTGATATGATCGTTGGAGCAGGGACCGTACTTGATGGCAGCTCGGCCCGCGAAGCTATTCACTCAGGGGCCGATTTCATGCTGGCGCCGACGTTGAAGGAGGAAACCATTCAAACTGGAAACCGTTACGGCATCCCAGTGATTCCGGGCGTTTTTACACCAACCGAAGTTTTAACGGCCTACGAGTACGGGGCATCCCTGGTAAAGGTTTTTCCTGCAACTCAGGTGAATGCTCGTTATATAAAGGATTTAAAAGGCCCCATGCCCTTCATTAATGGAATGGCGGTCGGAGGGATTTCATCATCGAATTTAGAAGAGTATTTGAAAACGGGCTGGCACTCCGTTGGGCTTGGGAGTGCATTGGTTCATCCAACATGGGTAGAACAAGAAGAGTTTTATAAAATTGAAGCAGCAGCGAGAGAGCTTGTGGCCATTCGAGATCAAGTCTTTAAAGATTGAGGAGGGGCGTTATGGCGAAAATAATCATCGATTGCGGAACGACCAATTCCCGTCTGCGTCTGGCAGCAGGGGAAGAAGGTCAGATGACCGATGTTTTAAAAATAGAAGCCGGTATCCGAAATACGGCAATGGATGGAAATACAGATCGTCTAAAATCGTATTTGCAAGAAGGGATTCGGTCACTGGTGGAGCGTAATGGACTAGAACTATCAGATGTGGATTATATGGCGGCTTCTGGCATGATCACATCAAATATCGGTCTTTTCGAAGTTCCACATGTGACTGGCCCTGCAGGGGTGAAAGATTTAGCTGCTCAAGCAAAAATGGTCAGGCTCGAAGAATTTTTTCAAATTCCCTGTTTGTTTATTCCGGGTATGAAGAGTATCAGTCTCGAAGGAACGGCAGAAAGTAGTTCGATAGATGAGTATGATGTGATGCGCGGGGAAGAAGTGGAATCGATTGGGCTTTGGAATCAGCAGCGGCCGCATGGTGAAGGACTAATGGTTTTGCCAGGCTCCCATACGAAATTCGTATTTGTCGAAGAGAATGGTACCCTGAAGAAAAGTTACACTACACTTGCTGGCGAACTTTTGAAAGCGGTTCAATCAGAAACGATACTGTCCGGCTCGCTCAAGGAGGAGCTAATTGAGTCTTTCATCTCTCGTTACTTTGATGAAGGGTTTACATCGTGTGAGAAAGTCGGAGTCACACGGGCTTTGTTCCACGTTCGTCTCCTGGATCTGCAAGGTAAAGTTAATGCTAATGAACGAGCCAACTATATGGCTGGCGTCCTTTTTCATGAAGATTGGAAAGCTCTTAAACTTGCACTCTCAAAGCTGGATAGACTTGATTGGGTTATGGTTGGAGGTTCCAGTCCGCTCAGAGAATTGTTTGTTTATCTACTGCAAAAACTTGAACAGGATTGTGAAATTCGTGAACTTGATGAAAAAAGCAGTGATATGGCCGCGTTTCATGGAGCGCTGGAAGTCATAAAAGCTTATGAGGAGGAACAGAATGAAAATTAGAAGTTATGAACTATTTCAAGTACCGCCTAGGTGGTTATTCTTAAAGATTGAAACGGATGAAGGCATTGCCGGGTGGGGAGAACCTGTAATTGAAGGAAGAGCTCACACGGTAAAGGCAGCCGTTGAAGAACTGATGGAGAATTTGATCGGTAAGGATCCTTTCCGCATTGAGGATCACTGGAATATGCTATACCGTTCTGGCTTTTACCGGGGTGGCCCGATTCTGATGAGTGCTCTTTCGGGAATTGACCAGGCCTTATGGGATATTAAAGGGAAGTATTACAATGCTCCCATCTATCAACTGCTCGGCGGAGCGTGTCGTGATTCTATTAAAATTTACTCCTGGATTGGCGGCGACCGGCCATCTGACGTGGGACAGGCAGCCAAGGAGGCAGTAGACACAGGTTTTCAGGCCATCAAAATGAATGGAACGGAAGAAGTGCAGTATCTTGATTCATATGAAAAAATTGATCAGACAGTGGAACGTGTAGCATCCGTACGTGAAGCGGTTGGAAAAGGAGTAGGGATAGGAATCGATTTCCACGGGCGTGTTCACAAACCTATGGCTAAAGTACTGGCCAAAGAACTGGAACCTTATCGCCCGATGTTCCTTGAAGAACCTGTACTTGCTGAGAACAATGAAGGACTGAGAGAAATTGCCCAGCATACCCATATTCCTATTGCTACTGGTGAACGAATGTTCTCTCGCTGGGACTTTAAGAATCTATTATCCGATGGTTATGTTGATGTCATCCAGCCGGACATCTCCCACGCTGGAGGAATTACGGAAACCAAGAAGATCGCTTCAATGGCGGAGGCGTACGATGTAGCCCTGGCTCCGCATTGTCCACTTGGACCTATCGCTCTTGCTTCCTGCCTGCACGTGGACGCTACATCTCATAACGCAACCATTCAAGAGCAGAGCCTGGGGATTCATTATAATAAAGACAATGATCTGCTGGATTATATAAAAGACCGTAGTGTGTTTGATTATGAGAATGGTTTTGTGAAGATTCCACAGGGGCCTGGACTCGGCATTGAAATTGACGAAGAGTATGTCAGAGAACGAGCAAAAGAAGGGCATAACTGGCATAATCCGATATGGCGTCACGATGATAACAGTATAGCTGAATGGTAAGGGAAAAAGGAAAGCCCTATTAAACGGGGGCTTTCCTTTTTCAATGAAAAAAATTTTATTCCACCTTGAGCTGGATGGAAATCCTTATTATGGGAGTGGGCAAGGGATGCGAGCACGATTCTTGTGAAAATTAGTTTCATAAATAGGGTTGAATTGAAAAAAATTTTATGTATAATCATTAGTGAAAGAAAAAAATTTCGTTAGCAAATCCAGCTTTTAAAAGATATTTTTTTCTGCGAATTGAAAGCGGTTACCGTTTAACTTATTAATCTAGCACATGTCGTGGAGGAAAATGATATGAAAAGAGAACTTATTGTCGCCATCGATATTGGTACAACCAGTACGAAAACATTAGCTTACGATCAGGAAGGTCGTATATATGCGGAGGTAGAAAAAGAGTATCCGCTCTTATCTCCTGAAGCGGATCGTAAAGAACAGAATCCCGATGAAATCTATGAGGCTGTTATTTATACACTGACAGAGGTTTCACGCACGGTTAAACAAAAAGGCAGAGAGGTCGCTGCTGTCAGTTTCAGCGCAGCTATGCACAGTCTTTTGGCTGTAGACGAAGATGGACGTTTGCTGACCAACGCTCTTACATGGGCTGATCAGCGTTCAGTTAAAGAAGCGGAAGAGCTGAAAGCGGGAAGAGGACATGAAATTTACTTGCGCACTGGAACGCCGGTGCACCCGATGTCTCCACTTACAAAATTGATTTGGATGAAACGTCATGAACCTGAACTGTTTGCTAAGACGTCTAAATGGATTTCCCTTAAGGAATACGTTTTCTACAAGTTATTTAACCGTTTCGTCGTCGATCATTCCATTGCATCTTCAACAGGTCTCTTTAACTTAAAGGAACTGACCTGGGATCAAGAAGCTCTGGAAATAGCAGGAGTATCAGCGGAACAGCTGTCTGAACCTGTGCCTACGACAGAAATCATTCGCGGACTTTCCAGTGAACATGCTGAGGCACTGGGCCTTGACTCTGAAACACCTTTTGTAATCGGTGCCAGTGATGGAGTACTTGCGAACATAGGTGTTGGGGCGATTACGCCTGGCTCAATTGCCTGTACGGTAGGAACAAGTGGAGCGATTCGAACAGTGGTGTCTGAGCCGGCGGTTGATCCCAAAGGCAGAACGTTCTGCTACGCGCTTACAGAAGATCAGTGGGTAATTGGCGGACCGATTAATAACGGTGGGATTTCATTCCGCTGGGTGCGTGATCAATTGTTTCCGGACTTACAAGAGAAAGCAGCTGCCAATGGGGAGAGTGCTTACGACGAATTAACCAGACGTGCCTCCAGTGTAAGTGCCGGGTCAGGCGGATTGTTGTTCTTACCTTACTTAACGGGAGAGCGCGCTCCATTCTGGGACGCAGACACAAAAGGTGTTTTCTTCGGATTGACACTTGATCATGGAAGAGATCATATGATTCGCAGTGTTCTTGAAGGCGTCATGTTCCAAATGTATTCGGTTGCGCTTGCACTGACAGAAGCGGGTGTGGAGCCGGTAGAATACCGCGCAGGCGGAGGATTCGCACGCTCTGAGCTGTGGCGCCAGATTATGACAGACATGTTTGAGACGGACATGATCATTCCAGAAAGCCACCAGGGCTCATGCTTAGGTGCTGCCTGGCTTGCTATGAAGTCTTTAAACTGGATTGACGATCTCTCAAGTATCCAGAACATTCTTCAAACGACAGTGAAACACACACCGATTGCAGAGAATGTGCACACGTATCGCCTATTGAAGCCGATTTATTTAAGATTAGCCCGGAAACTTCCGGATGAATTCAGTGCTATTTCAGACGTTCAGCGTGAGCTTATGGAACATAATCAATAATTAGTAATTAAAGAGAGGAGAAGATTAAAATGGAATCGACAGCGGGGTTAGTGATTGTAGCCGTATTAGCGGTTGTGGCCTTATTATTTTTAGTTATGAAAACCAAGCTTCAAGCCTTTGTAGCGTTACTTACCGTCAGTATTTTAGTTGGTTTGGCCGTAGGAATGAATCCAGGAGATATCATAACAACAATTGAGGACGGAATGGGAGGTACCCTTGGTTACGTAGCCGTAATTATCGGTCTTGGTGCCATGTTTGGTGAAATCCTTCGTGTTTCAGGAGGAGCGGAACGACTCGCTCTTACACTAATTGATAAATTTGGAGAAAAGAATATTAGCTGGGCACTCGGCCTAACTGGTTTTATTGTATCGATCCCGGTTTTCCTTGATGTTGCGCTCGTTATCTTAGTTCCAATGCTTTACAGTTTGACACAGCGTACGAAAAAATCTTTATTATACTTTGGTATTCCATTACTTGCGGGTCTTGCGGTTACGCATAGTTTCATCCCGCCGACTCCTGGTCCGATCGCCGTAGCTTCCTTGCTTGGCGCAGACCTGGGCTGGGTCATCCTATTCGGTTTCCTAGCTGGTATTCCGGCTATGATTCTTGCGGGACCAGTCTTTGGTAAGTATATTTCCAATAAAATTCACGTTGGAGTTCCAGAATATATGCTCGAACAAGTGAAGAATGTGGATTACGATCAAAAGAACCTTCCTAGCTTCGGAAGTGTTGTAGCGATCATTACCCTTCCCCTTGTGTTGATTCTAATCAATACGTTGTCAGGTCTTGTGCTGCCCGATGACAGCACCGCACAGAGCATTCTTACGTTCGTGGGTCACCCATTTGTCGCATTAACGATAGCGGCATTGCTTACGTTCTACATTTTCGGAATTAAACGCGGTTATTCTAAGGAACAAGTACAGGAAATTACGACGAAAGCCCTTGAACCGGCTGGTATTATTATCTTAGTAACTGGTGCCGGTGGCGTATTTGGTGAAATGCTGATTCAATCTGGAATTGGAGATATTCTTGCCAATGCCATGGAACAGACGCAGATGCCAATCCTTGTATTTGCCTTCCTTACAGCTACAGTGGTACGTGTCGCGCAAGGTTCTGCTACCGTTTCTATGATCACAGCGGCTGGACTAGTTTCTCCACTACTTGATAGCTTTGATGTGAGTGAACCTATGCTCGGGCTACTGGTTATTGCTATTGCATCTGGTGCAACGGTTGTATCTCACGTTAACGACTCTGGTTTCTGGCTGGTTAACCGTTACTTCGGGTTGACGGAAAAAGAAACGCTTCAATCCTGGACGGTTATGGAAACTATTATCGGTCTAGTAGGATTTGGTGTTGCATTGATCTTGAGCATCTTTGTATAAAAACAATGAAGAGACTTCCTTTATAGGGAGTCTCTTTTTTGTGATCTCGTTTTTTTATATCTTCATACAGTTAGGCTTCCGATAGGCGTAGACTTCTGTGATGAAGATCGAAATACCCTCTAACAGCGTCTGTTTTAATAGGTCGGCTCCTTATAAACAAATTTCGTTAATAATCTGTTGAATTTTCAGAAAACTAGATATATAGTAAAAATATTGAGGCTGTTCTTCTAATGACGAGGATGGCTTTTCTATTAGCAAATAACATACTATCCAGTTAGTATGTAAATAAATTCCGGAGGTGAATGTTTACATGGGAATGGTAGAAACTGTACTTGGTCCGTTGGAGACAGAGAAGTTAGGGAAAACATTGATTCATGAGCATTTCTATTTTGGTTATCCAGGATTTCAAGGTGATATGACACTTGGAGGATTTGACTTTGAAGAGAAAAAGCGTCAGGGCATAGAAATTGCGGAAATGGTCCAACAGCAAGGGGTTGAAACAGTGGTGGATCCGACGCCCAATGAGTGTGGGCGTGACGTTCGGCTGCTCCAAGCTGTTTCGGAAGCTACTGGGCTGAACATTATTTGCGCAACCGGCTTTTATTATGAAGGTGAAGGAGCAACTCCATATTTTAAGTTCCGCCAGCAGCTGGGAACGGCAGAAGAAGAAATTTATGAAATGTTCATGGAAGAGATTACACATGGAATTGAAGGGACAGGTATTAAACCAGGGATTATTAAACTTGCCTCCAGCAAAAACGAAATTACATCTTATGAACGTATGTTTTTTCGAGCAGCGGTAAGGGCACAGAAAGAGACAGGTATTGTGCTTTTAACACATACCCAGGAGGGAACAATGGGGCCTGAGCAGGCGGCGTTTCTAATTGAAGAGGGGGCAGATCCTTCAAAAGTTGTTATTGGCCATATGTGTGGAGCAACCGATATAAATCAGCACTTACAGGTACTGAATCAGGGAGTTTATATGGCGATGGACCGATGGGGATTACAGGGAATTGTAGGAGCACCTATGGACGAAGAGAGGAAGGCTGTACTCGCAGGTTTGCTTGCTTTAGGTTTTGAAAAACAATTGTTTCTTTCCCATGATACGGTCAATGTATGGTGGGGGCGTCCTCCCGTTTTACCCGATCAGCTTATGAATTTACTTCAAAACTGGCAGCCGGATCACTTATTTAAACGAGTAGTGCCAGAGCTTAAAGAAAAGAATGCGATAACAGAAGAACAGCTGGCGCAAATCTTTATTTCGAATAGCTCTCGTTTATTTTCATAAGCGGTCAATATTAATCCGGGGAACTCCTACGGGCATTCTACTGTGAATCATACAAAAAGCACATCCGATGGATGGGCATCGAATGTGCTTTCTATTAATATATGAATGCTGCTCCTACGATGATAAGGAGAATAAACAATACGCCTATTAAAGCAAAACCGCCTCCGTAACCGTATCCTCCATAGCCACGATATCCTCCGCAGCCACCGAAACCGCCATATCCGAATCCCATAAAAATCACTCCTGTTTAATAGTTGAGGCTCTCTGGCTGCCTCTTTACTTATATCGTATGGGCAAGAATGAATAGTGGCTGTGTGTCTCATTGAGATGGAGAAATTGTAAGCTGAATTACATAACCGTCTACTTTCTTTGAATTCAAAATAAGTGAATGTTATAGTTACTTTGTACCAACCGGTTGGTTTTGAGCTTTTATCGTATTGGGGAATACAGATAAGTGATCGAACGTCAGGGCAATTCACCTAGCAAAATGGCTGCTCCTATCTTCCTTCCTTGAAAAGGAGGATAGGCGGTCGTGTTTATGTACCGGCCAGTAGGTATAAAAATACGGATTGGGTGATATTGTGAGTGAAAAGAAAAGAGAAATCATTAGCGCTGCAGCTGAGTTAATCCACACAAAAGGTTATGAGGCCACAAAATTGAGTGATATTATGCAGGCTTCCGATATAGGAAAAGGTCAGTTCTATCACTATTTCTCTTCAAAAAGAGAGTTAGGTTTAACAATTGTGGATTATTATGCTGAAATGTGGGATCGGGAATTGATACAGGGTGTTTTTCACTCTTCTTTTTCTGCAGAAAAAAAGATGGAAAACATGTTGGAATGGGCCGTGAATTATCATGTGAACACTCAAGCACTCAGTGGCTGCCCCTTTGGAAACCTGGCTATTGAAATGAGTGAACATGATGAAGAATTCCGTCTTAAGATCAATAATCTGATCGATCAATGGATTTATCATCTTGCTGACGTAATGAAAGACTTACGCGGGGAAGAGCAGGCTTTACAGCATGCTCGTGTTGTGGTTGCTCAAATTGAAGGTGGGATTCTGTTAATGAAAAATTATCAGGACATTTCCATCTTAAAAGATATTATTGCTATGATTCGATTAAACTATCTAGATAAAGGAGAATGATTCAATTGGCTAAAATGAACGAAAAAATTTCAGCAGTGGCAAAAGGCATGAACACGAAAAGTACAGCTCGCGATCACCAGATCGTAATTGATGAGCCAGCAAAAATGGGTGGAAGCGACGAAGGTGCCAATCCTCTTGAGACATTGCTTGCTTCACTGGCTGGCTGTGAGAATGCCGTAGCCAACTTTGTGGCTAAAGAAATGGAATTTGATCTTCAGGGCATTGATTTTGAGATCAATGGAGAATTGGATTCCAGAGGAATGATGGGAGAAAAAGGTGTACGCCCATATTTCCAGAAAGTTACGGTTAATGCTACAGTGCACACCAGTGAATCAGAAGAGCGCGTGAAAGAATTACAAGAAACGGTAGACTCCCGCTGCCCTGTTTATACGACACTTGAAGCAGCAGATGTTGAACTTACCCCGAATTGGGTTAAAGCATAATTGCAGGTAAAAAAGCTGGAGCAGAAAGGTATACTTTTCTGCTCCAGCTTTTTTAGTTTTTTGAATTGGCAGAGTCACTGTCTTTTTCAAGTCGCAGCGCTTTGGTAGTCAATGGCTCCGCTTATACAGCACAGCGGTTTGGGCCAACTTCCATTTCGCGTTTTTTGTCCTGATCTGGATCTTTTTGACCCATATTAATTTGACGGATTTCTTCGTGACTATTGGGCTGTGGAGGCAGTCCATCCGTGACGAGGTGTCTGAACTCCTCATCGTCTTCTACATTTAAACGGTCATTTTGCTCATATAGCTCGGCAAGCTTCGCCTGAACAGTGCCGTTTTGATTTATTTCCTTCATAGCACCGAAGTGAGCCGGCAGTACCGTTAAGTCCTGAGAAAGAAGCTGATAACGCTCATATAGTGTTTTACGCAGGTCATCCACCCAGTCATCGGCTTTTCCAGCCAGATCCGGACGGCCGATAGAGTCTAAGAACAGAATATCACCTGTGAGCAAGTACTGATTATCTACAATAAAGCTTGTACTTCCTATCGTGTGACCTGGTGAATAAAAGGCAGAGATTTTAGCGGTACCGCCCACGGTAATCTCGCTCCCGTCTTCGAGTTTGTTATAATTGAACGTTAAGCCTTCGTCATCTTTAGGCGGGAAGTAATAATCGGCTTCTGTTTGATCAGATAATGATTTTCCACCTGAGATGTGGTCGGCATGGAGATGAGTATCCAGAACATATTGGATGGATACTCCTTTTTCATCCGCAAAATTCTTATAAGTGTCTGTCATACGAACCGCATCTACTACGGCAGCTTCACCATTGGAAATAATCATGTAGGATAGGCATCCTTTACCAAGGCGAAGGAATTGATAAAGTTCTCCTCCTCCAGAAAGATCCCCAATTTTCATAGGTTCTAAATGTTCGCTCCAGGCTGTCATACCACCTTCCACGTAGGTGACGGCCGTGACTCCAGCCTCTTCCAGCATTTCCACACCTTTTTGGGAGGAAATCCCTTTTGCGCAAACTACATAGATCGTCTGATCTTCAGGAAGTTGTTCTTTTACAGAAGATGGATCGTTCTCCAACTTTTTATAAGGGACGTTAAGACTGCGGACATTCTCGCCTTCAATGGCCCAATCATTGAAATCTTCTTCTTTCCTAATATCAAGAATGAATACTTCTTTGTTTGAGAGAATTTTTTGTGCCAGCTGTTTAGCTGTTAATGGTTGTAATGCCATAATTACCCCTCCAATTTAAAATCGTTAGAATAAAATATCTGACCATACTTTAATAGCTGTTCCTGCAATTAATAATGCTAAAATCCATTGCAGTACTTTTGTGTTCGTGTTTTGTCCTGCTTTAGCTCCAAGCTGGGAAGTGAGGATGCTTGCAATGGCAATGACGGCTGCAGGCAAGAGTGGAACGTCTCCAGAAAAAAGCTTACCTGTTACCGATCCTATTGAGGAAATGAACGTTATTGCCAAGGAAGAAGCAATCGTGATTCTCGTCGGTATTCGAAGCATAACGAGCATGATAGGGACAAGTAAGAATGCTCCTCCTGCTCCCACAATACCGGCACCTATTCCGACAATAAAGGCAGAACCAGAGGCAATCCATTTATTGAAGGATATATTTTCCGACTGCTCATTGCTGGATTTGGCAGGGATGAACATCATAACGACCGCTATCAAAGCTAATATAGCATAGATTAAGTTTATGATGTGTTCGGATAGATACTTTGCTCCAAAACCGCCGATGAGGCTGCCTATTAAAACAGCAATTCCCATATATAAAATCAGTGGTTTATAGAGTTGGTTTCCTTTCCGATACCCGAGTACTCCTCCAAAAGAAGCGGCTAATACTTGCACAGCTACGACGCCTGCCGCTGCATGGGCACTGAATCCGCTAAACCCGAGTAGAGGAGGGATATAGAGAAGCATCGGATAATTGACTATGGCGCCTCCTATCCCGACAAGTCCAGATAGGAAGGAACCTGCCAGACCAATAATAAATACTGTGATTAAAAAAGC
>NZ_JBAPTY010000011.1:0-3662 GCF_049282395.1 Halobacillus sp.
AAAACACCTCTATATTTACTTAATATGTAAAAATATCACGCTCAGTTTGTGGTAACTTCATCCATTGCATACGAGAATTTTAGTATGAGAAAAGAACCTATTGAAGAAGCCATTGCCATATTTGGCACTCGAGTACGTAACACACGAACAGAACTGGGCATGACCCAGGAAGAGCTCGCCGATAAAGTCGAGCTGTCACCAAACTATATCGGCTACATTGAACGAGCAGACAGGCATCCCGGCATCTACCAGATCATTGCGATCTCTTTTGCTCTGGGAGTCAGTCCAGCTGCTTTATTCAATGACGTAAACGTACCGGATGATTTGTATAAATCTCCGGAATAAGTTACCGGAAAGGAGTATAGAAGACATTCTGCATAGTAAGACTCAATGAAAACAAGGCAGCGCAGCAATACCTACGATTTGCTGCGCTGCCTTACTACTATATTGGAAGGAAGAAATGATACAATGGATTATATTTTAACGCGTACCGAACTGGAGAGTGATGGGCATAGGAGTATACACATCCTCGACATCAGGAAGGCTCAATATCTCATCTACTACCCGCAAGAAATCTCGCATTTGGATCAAAGTTTAAGAGCGTTTCTATTTACTAGATTGAAAGGGATAAATGAAGGTCAGTTTGATCAATAATTGATTATGCGATTTATCCACTCTAAGCACACTCAAGAGTTTCATCCATTGCGTGACTTCAGCTATCTTCAACCATCTCTTCCACCTTTATCATCACTCGCCACCCTTCACCATAGTCATAAATATAAAGGATCGTATCGCCTTGTTTTAACCCTATTTCCCCAATTAAGACCTCATCAGCGGAAGGTTTCAGCGCCCACTCTTCCGGACTGTCAATGGAAGGTTCCGTCCAGGCTTTGCCGGTCATGAAAAAGCTGTACAAATGACCATCCGGTAACTCATAAGCCTGTTGAATGACATCATGAAGATCTGCCATGGTGAGAATAGAATAACACTGAATTCTAATCGTCGATTTCCCATGCTTCAGCCGAAATGTGTAGGTACCTTGAAACAACTCTTCTACTTCTCTAGGAAAGGTTTGCTTTAGATCATCCGTTTCAATCAAATCTTGAAAACGATCCATAAACTGCTCTTCTCCATTTCCGTAGAAAAAGTGCAAACCATAATCTTGGGTAGCCATGTCCTCTACAAAAATCAGACTATTCCCCTCTTCCGGATAACGCCCGGGGTTGACCAGCCATTCACCTTCTCGCTTTCTTGCTGGCACATTCCAAACCGAAACCGGGCGGGTGAGCAAGAGTGTCTCCAGGAGTTTCCCCCCCACCTTCGTAGTCTGAATCGAGGCTGGGTGGATATTTTGTTTGAATGGTTCCATTTTTTCCAAAAGCGTGTAATTCCATAATCCAAAATAAGAAAGCACAGACACCATTTGCCCCATCTGAAAGAGAGACCCAGCAAACCTTCCCCAGGTCACTTCGATCTCCTGTTCCGGGGGTTGTGAGAGAACTCCGCCGCAGGCATCTATGACAGATTCATAGACGGCTTCCTCGTGTTCTGTGAATACCATCCAGTCCGTATCCACCCACAGCGTTTCCAGCAAAAAGAAGTACTTCTCCACATCGGAAAAACGGTTAAATTCAGTTACACGATCCAGCAAGATCAGGCGATTGCCTTTACAGGTCATTAATTTCCCATTCAGAGCTAGATAATAGAACAAATGAACGCGTGGATAGTAGATTTGATCATTCTTTTCCGTAACCCCTGTATTTTGCACTTCAAACCGTTGGTTCAACTGATAGCAATGCTTACGCTGTATATATCCTTTCGTTTTGGTTAGGGTCACTTTTTCCTGGTCAATATAGTTTAAAAACAACTGAAAATCTCGGACGATTTCCATGGGTAAGTCGGACGGATCAATCATGTTAGTACCTCCTTAAATAAAACGATTACTTGTCTTCCTTTTCCCACCATCCGCTGGCTTGTACACCTTTGCAAAAACCTCTATAAGCACAAATCCATTTTCATTTATGTACATGGGGTAAACAAAATAAAAAACAACCAGTTACAGAAGTTGTAATTGCTCTATAAGATAATCTTTACCAGTCAATCTCCTCCGGAAAATGCATATTCAGCCGAATATCCTGGGGAGAGCATTGGTAGTTCTTCGCAGCTTCCCGTACTTCTTTCTTTACTTCTTCATACTCTTTACCTGCTTCTGTTAAACGCTTCGCCATAATGGTCAGATTTCTCATTCGTTCATCTGCATCCATATTGATAAATTTGCTGTTTAACACGGTCAGGTATTGAGTGGTATAATTCATAGTCCCATAATCATTCTTGTTCAGCATGTTCATCATACGCGTGTAAGAAGAAGGAGAAACCATCGTACCAATAGCTTTGGCGATTTGTGATTGAAACATCCGTATGATAGCGATATCCTCGCTCCAAATATTCTTTGTATGCTCTAAAGAATTACTTGTATGCCGTGCGTTTTTGCCTGCATATTCCTTAATGAAATCGTTGAGTGCCATCGTTACAAATAGAAGTTCCGGCCATAGGACATGAATCGTTAAATAGATATTTTCTTCACTGGCGATCATGGATAAGTATCTCATTTTCTCCCGATCGAATCCGTTTTCCACTCGTTTAAACGAACGATCCCCCATCATGGCATGACGAAGATCATAACATACCGCCAGCACGTGGAGCCTTGCCCCTTCATAAGGAGGATATTCCCCTTCTTCACCTACAATATTATGTATCGCTTCGTACAGGGCTTCAAAGTCATGATAGTCTCCGGAAACCTCTACGCCCGCATTTAATTCCGTATTTTCAACCATAATCATAGGGTTGCCTCCCTCCATCTGATATTATCTATAGTTTATTCCATGAGGGAACAATTCACAATCTTAATGAGAGTATAATATAGCTTGCACCAAAAAAAAGCACCCCTATAAAGAGGTGCTCTTCCCATAGCCATATAACCCGGCTACTCATCATAAAAATGGTTCAATGCTTTTGTTACTTTCTTACCCACATAAGGCGCCAGCGTTTTCGCATACGTTCTCGTTAGATGGTGTCCGTCCTGATAGACTAATACATTTCCTATAATCGGCTTACATACATCCTCAGTACAGAATTTGTCCGTCAAATCAGCATAGTACACATTGTCCAAATTGAGCTGATCAACTTCATCTGATAAGTCTTCAAGGTTATTTTTCGTTGTACATTCTTCAGCATTTGGACCATTTTTATCTATACACGTTGGGATATCAAACTCAGCTCGCGGGTTGTCTTTCAGGGCAAATACGTTTATGTCATGCTCATCCAGTTTTCTCCACTGATCCACATAACCCTCTGGTATTCCTTCCCATTCCGTAGCATCACCGGGTGTATAAACTAAATCCGGTTGTTTCTCGATTAATTTATCCATCACGGTCTCATTCCACTCGGCACACGTTTTTTGGTCGAGTTTCGTGGTTAATAAATAAGATTCGCTGGAGAACCTGCATGCACTCCGGGTGTAGTTCAATATTTTTATATCATTGTTGTTCGCATATATTTTCAGTGGGGCTAACCAATGCGCACTATGAGAACCGCCAACTAGGGCGATTGTGTATTCCGGGTCCTCTACGTCTCCATATTCGCACATGATCACTTCTGACTCT
>NZ_JBAPTY010000012.1:0-7475 GCF_049282395.1 Halobacillus sp.
ATCCTACAAAACGAAAGCATAAGTCAAAACGCCTGTCCGACAATCCGGACAGGCGTTTTTAAAGTTTTATTTATTTTTATAAGGAATGTCGTTTTCTTCACACCATTCAATGGCAAGCGTGCGATAATAAACACTCTCATAATCATACCACTGATCAGCAACCCCTTGAATCACAATCTGATCTTTAAACCTGCGGAATGCGCCCTTCCCGCGGATCGCTTTCGATAACTCGTTACGAGACTGATCATCTTGAAGCGAGTCGATAAATGATTCCATCAGTTGATACTCATCAACATCAGAACAATCCGGTACTTGGGCATAACGTGTTTTATTCTCCAGAATATGCTGAGCTAAGTGGCGTTCTTCCCTTTCCCATTCTTGCAAATGGGAAAAGTCCTCCTCGTCTTCTACATCTTCTATCGCTTCATCACTAACGTGTACAATTTTCCCATCGATTTTATCTACCAGCGCCAAGTTGCCTTCTACCTGCAACTCGATGGCATCGGCGACTTCTCGTATGTCTACTTGATTCATAGTCTTCCCCCATCTATTGCTGCGGATTTTCTGCAGAATCTTTGGACGGATCTTCCAAATCGTCCAGCACGGACTCACCAAATAGACTGCTCACGCGATTACGCGCCTGCTCCTTCACATTCTCATCAATATGAGAAATCACTTGATAGACCGCATAAACGATTACGGCACTGTCATCCGTGAAACCGACGACTGGAATAAAGTCTGGAATTAAATCAATTGGAAGGATTAAATAACCAAGCGCACCGGCAATTGTGAGCTTCGCTTTCTTCGGTGTATTTTCACTCTTAAATGCATAATAAAGCAAGAGACTATAATATACGATTTTCGAACCGATCCGACTGCTATTCGTACGAATCTTTTCACCATATTCTTTCTCCGAAAAATGCTTCCTGCTGCGTTTTATAGCTTTAGCTGGATTCAGCTTTTTTAATCGGTCTCGATAGCGTTGTTTTTCTTTTAGTTCGCTAGTCATTATTCATCACCCTTTTGGGGTACTTTTGACAAAAAAACCCTTGCTTAAACCTATTTTAGGAAAAATGGTAGATTTGCCATGCTTTTATTTAGATGGGCAAGCCCGAACCCGCTACAAGCTGGTTCGCCAGAGTGCTTCTTTCCCAACAGTAAATAATGATTACAGTGAAACCTTCGAGAGTTCAATAACCGCCTTATAAGGCTATACAATCCTATTCAAAACAGCTATAGTCCCTAACATGGTCCCCTTACCTGTAGAAAAAATGAATAGGTAAAGGAAAGCAGGCGTAATCCCCTCTTAAAGAATTTCACCTGCGCTACAATCAGTTCGTTTGTAAATTCCCCTCTGTTTTTGCCGCTCGTTCGTCTTGAGATGATTTTGGCTTCCCTTTTATAAAGAAGGACAACACAATTCCTATAATCGCAATAATGGTAGCTACCATGAAGGCAACATTAATTCCATGGATCATGGCGTTGGACATAATCTGTTGTTTGGTTTCACCAGAAGAAGGTACATAGTCTTTGGAAGCGTTCGTCATAACGGTTACCAGCAATGCTGTACCAATTGATCCTGCAATGGTACGCAGCGTATTATTCATCGCTGTACCATGAGGAATCCACTCTGTTGACAACTGGTTCAATCCTGCTGTAGATACTGGCATCATGACCATAGCAATTCCCATCATTCGAATAGCGTACACCACAAGAATAAACGTGTAAGTCGTAGTCGCTGTTAAAGTCGATAATTCAAAAGTAGTAACGGCAATGATGCTTAGGCCTACAATGGCTAACCAGCGCGCCCCAACCTTATCAAAAATTCTACCTGTAATCGGGGACATGACTCCCATGACGATCGCCCCTGGAAGAAGCAGTAATCCTGATTCAAAGGCGGTGAATCCGCGCATGGTCTGCATATAAATAGGAATGAGAAGCTCCGCACCAAGCATAGACATCATCACGACCATACTGATGACAGCAGCTAAAGCATAAATTTTGTTTCCAAATACGCGAAATTCAAGAATTGGTTTATCCAGCCGGAACTGCCTTAAAATAAAGGATGTCAAGGAGATTACTCCGATAATTACGGCAACATATACATTTGCACTATCCCATCCATCGTTGCCCGCACTGCTTAATCCATATAGCAGTCCGCCAAAACCAAATGTTGATAGAATAATAGAAAGAATATCAATCTTAGGATTGGTTTGCTTCGTCACATTCTTAAGAGCAAATGCACCAAACATAAGCGCTGCGATCGCAATCGGAATAATCACCATAAATGGCACGCGCCATGAATATTCTTCGACGAGATACCCTGACAATGTTGGACCAATAGCTGGACCAAAGGCAATAACAAGCCCCGCCATCCCCATGACCGTCCCCCGTTTTTCAATTGGAAAAATCATAAGCATAACCGTTTGCATAAGCGGCATCATAATCCCAGCTCCACTCGCCTGAATCAATCGCCCGGATAATAATACTGGGAAGTTAGGTGCCAGAGCTGCAACCATTGTACCAATAGTAAACAAGGTCATAGCGGTAAAAAATAAACGCCTCGTCGTAAACTTCCCAATTAAAAAGGCCGTAATGGGGATCATAACCCCATTCACTAGCATGAACCCGGTCATTAACCACTGGGAGGTACTTGCTGAGACGTTTAAACTTTCCATAATATTTGGTAATGCTGTGTTGAGAAGTGTTTGGTTCAATACGGCTACAAATGCACTGACTAAAAGCACAGAAACAATGGCAATCCGATTAATAGGCTGCTCACCTTCCGCTTGATTAGTCTGTTGATATACTTCGGCCATTTCTATTCCTCCTTCCCTCTACGTAGAGAGCCCTCTTTTTATAAGAGTCATTTCGATCGTAAAATTCTTCATTGCTCTTTCTCTCGATAGCCCTTTGGCGAAATGACTAACCAGATTATTCAACATTAAATTTCTCAAAAGATGAACAGCGTGATAGAGTTCTTCTTCACCTTCTATGTTTAATTGATCCTGATCGATATACTCTCTAATTTTGTTCAAATGCTCCAGAAATTTATCCTCCGTATCCCCGTTCGTAATGGTGCTCTGAATTTTATGGTTCATGTTTAAAAACACATGTTTAAAAAAAGATCGCTTCTCGTCGTCCTTGAATTCCTCTAAAGTCGACTGAAACAATTTTGCCGTTGCTTCGAAAAGGTCGCCTTCCGTTTCCTTTAATAAAGAAATAAACATGTCCTGCCTTCGCTTCGACTGCTCTTTTAGTAAGTGATAAAACGCATCTTCTTTATCTTCGAAATATTGATAAAAGCTTCCTCGGGAGATTCCTGACATTTTAATAATGTTAGAAATTGAAGCTTCATTTAAAGGGGCTCTTGAAAACTCTGCACGAGTCGCTTCCATTAAGGTTTGCCTCTTATCTTCTGGTAAGTTGAAAAATGTTTGTTTTGGCATCCTATGCTCCTCCTCACTAATATGACACTGTGTCACATCCAGGTAATACTTTGCTATCTTAATTCAGTCAGCAGTTAAAGTCAACAAAAAAGTGACACTGTGTCATAATTATTTTTTCCAAGGTATTATTTGGTTAATATTTATATATAGATACTATTTATCAAAATTTTGTAAATAGGTTTATTATTTTCTAATTGTTGGTATAGATGGTCATTATCAATCTATGCAATGTTACTAAAGTAATTCCCCCTACATGCAGTGTAGAAGAAGCACGACTTTTGACTTTGATTGTCGAATCCAATAATAATGCTTACAGTTTTTGCTAGACTTTGATACTTTTAAAATGATAGAGACCGTTCATGACTAAATGATGCGGTTTCAAATTCCAGAAAAGTCATTTTAAAAGGAGAGCGATGAGATGGAACTTGATCAACTTGAATTGAATACAACTGTAGAGGAATCGGAGAAAACGAAGCCTTATTATACAGCTTTGATTGGATGGAGCGTGCAGGCAATAGAAGCTGCCGCGAAAATGAACCGGCCGTTCATCGTAGTGGGTCCGCCCGATTTTGAATCCTATGCTGAGAAACACGAAATTCCGTTTGTCGGATGGGATTTCAACAAGATCAATGAAAGCTCTGATCACCTCTACATGCAGCTGAAAGAAATGGGCGCAGAAGTAGCCGTTCCTTTATATGAAGAGTGTGTCGAGTGGTCTGGAGCCTTAAATGCCCGCTTCCGCGAAGATCCGCGAGTATTTAACCGTTCCTTATTATTACGTGATAAAGGAATGATGAAACGTAAAGCGCAAATATCCGGTATTAAGGTAGGCGTTTTTGAAGAGGCACGCAGTAAAGACGACGTGGAACGTTTTCTAAAGCGTGTAAATGAAGCCCTGCTTAAATTAGACGGCGATCATCTTGATCCAATCCATGTAAAACCACTGGACAAAGCTGGATCTGTTGGTCACCTGGCTATCAACACCGCTGAAGGAATTGAACAAATCCAGGATACAGACTTCCCGCTCTTAATGGAGAGTCATCTGGATGGACAGGAATTCTCATGTGAAGCCTTTGTTCACAAAGGCAAAGTCCGCTTTTTAAATGTCACAGAATATATTCGCTTGGGCTATTCCAATTTCGTCCCCGCTTCGCCATTACTGGAAGAAAAGAGACCTCTGATTGAACGAGCGGTTCAGCAGCTGGTGGATGCCTTCGAAATCGAATACGGCGTGATCCATCCTGAATATTTCCTCACTCCAGACGGAACTCTTCACTTCGGTGAAGTGGCAGCCCGTGTGCCAGGCGGACACATCTTTGAACTGATTGAGCGCGCCTATGGATTCAGCGCTTATGAAGCCCAAATTCTATGCAGTGATCCAAATACGACCGAAGAGGAACTGGAGCAATTCTTCCCGGACCCGTACCAGTATGAGGCTTACGCAGGCTGTCTGATGGTCCATCCAAATACCGATTATGTAAAAGACCTCGAAATACCTGAGGAACTGGAGCATCATGCCTACTTTGAAAAGCATGATATGTTTACTCCACCTCAAGGTAAAGTAGCGGAACGTGTCGGTTTTGGGAACCATTATGGAACCATCTTTTTCTATGGAAAAGATAGTGAGGAAATGACGAACCTTCTCCAACGTTACGAAAAGTATGATTTCTACGTCTAGACAAGTGAAGTTTTTATAGAAAGGAGAGGTGAAATGCCTCAACCTACAGGTGTTATTATCGAACGTTTCTCTCAGGCCCTGGCTGCTTTAGAAGAAGCACCGCCTTTTGCAAAATCAAGATACCAGACCGATGTCTATCAGGAGGCCAATCGCCTCATTGAAACGGATAACGGACTGGAGCACCTTTATGGATACGCCGACCGATTTGAACAAACCGGTGTATTTCAGGATGGACCATGGGAGGAAGCGAATAAGCTTCAGCCCCCGCTTGTTGCTGGATCCTTAAAAGCAAAAGGACTGCCAATGATCATTGAGATCTTAAGTGAGCTGCGAATGCTGGCTGTGGCGAAAGAGCGGTATGTCAACCCGGCCGTTACACCGCAGATGGCAGAAGAATTTCTAAATGAAGTGATGGTTCTCAACTTGAATCTTCTATTCCCGGATGCTTCGGAAAGCGCACGGATTGAAAAGCATGAGAATGATGAAAAAGCGAGTGAGCTTTTTCAGTTCTTAGCGAGCCACCTTTCTTCTAACGCGCTCATTCAGACACTGATTGACGAAATCAAGCGTCTGACCGCGCAGCGTCCGATTATGATTAAGCGTACAGTATCCATGATTCGAATGGCCAAAGCAATGTTAGAAAAAGAACACGAGGATAATGATAAATCCGAACTCGTCCGCTTTATCGCTGCGATTGAAGGTCCATCAGAGATCAGCAGCCGTTATAAGGATGTTCACGCATACCGGGCGCAGCTCAAAGGGCTGTCACGCTCGGAGCTTATTTCAGAAAGCGTTTCTTTTGCTAAATCCATGCGTTCAACCGGTCTCGTTGCACCTCATCATGCAACATTAATCCGCTACCTGTCGAAACGCATGCCTCAATTGCTGCCTCATGCGCTCGATTTGAGCAGCAAAGGTATTGCCAACCTGGAGGAAAATAACGAGCTCGTGATTCAATTGATCCGTGCATCTGTTTTCCCAGCAACCCGTCAGGCGATTTACGGGCTGGCACTGATGCTTGAGCGAGGTGTCCTCTCTCACTCTCCTGTTCCACCAGGGCTGCGGAGATTAATCGAGCTTGATGTCCGCCCTGACGTCCGGAACGCTCTTGCGCAGACAACCAGTGTTGGAGAAGGATTAACAGCGAATAACATTCTCGTTGCCGCGACGATCCAGGTGCTGGGGCAGCCGCTCGGCATCGGTCAGGGATTCAATCCAACCTGCCAGGCTGCCAGAGGCATCAGCTTATGGGCACAGCATGCTCCAGGATTCTTACTGGAAATTATCCCACGCGCAGCGCGGGATGGAGACATCGATTTTATGTTTGAAGGGCAGGCCATTCACTCCAAAGATTTAAGCGGTGGACTCGCTCCCGAGCTGCATAAGGAACTCGATCCGATCTCACTCATTCTTGTTCCTCATTTGGACAGGATTTACAGCGAAATGATGTCGCGTGTAGCTTTACGCGGAGACGACGGGCACCGATGGGTCAACCCGGCCTTTTACGGCAACTGGGTTCAAAAAGGTTTTGCCAATATTATCGATCCGCTAACGGGTTATGTACAGGACTACCCTGGATTTGTACGTCTGTTTTACGCTACCCACCATACCGAATACAATGACGATTACGAAATGATTTATCCAAACCCCGTTGGAATTTTTATAACAAATGTTCATGGGAAGCTATTGGGACTTCATGCCGTATCCATTATAAGAATCGGCGTAGACCCTGAAGGGAAAGACAGGATCTATTTTTACAATCCGAACAACGACGGTTCCCAGAACTGGGGGCAGAATATTGAACCAAGCGTAGCTGGAAATGGAGAAGAAGAAGGCGAGAGCTCACTTCCATTCCATGAATTCGCCTCAAGGCTATATGCCTTTCACTACAACCCTTATGAACAGGGTGAAGCCTACGCTGTCGATGATTCCATTGTTCAGAACGTTCAGCAGTTGGCGAAAGAAAGCTGGGGCAAGGATTATACGTGGATATAAGATTGATAGATGCCAGACTCTCTAGATGAGGGTCTGGTTTTTAGTTTGGGGTGTAGTCATGTGACATCCTGATTTCTCAAATAGGCTCCCGGTTATGCAGGACTCATTTGCGATACATTCTTGGAAAGAATAGTGATTGGGAAAGAAACTTTTCTCCCACACCTTCTGTGCCACCTACTGGATACTTGGGTTTGGCTGGTGATCGAGTGGAGTTACCTCAATCGGATCGTGATTCGCTTCAATTGGGTCGTGCTCTACTTCAATTGGGCCATGCTCTACTTCATTTGGGCCGTGCTCTATCTCAATTGCGCCGTGCTCTACCTCAATTGCGCCGTGCTCTACCTCAATTAGGC
>NZ_JBAPTY010000013.1:0-3932 GCF_049282395.1 Halobacillus sp.
ATCCAGCCCAGACGAGGTGATCCGACAGAGCAGAGTGTAAAAGTTACCATGGAAGCAAGGTTATTGGAAATTACAAAGGACGTGGATTTACAAAATAAAAAGGCGCTTAATAAACTGGAAAAAGAAATAGAGAAAAAAGTAAAATCAGATCTTGAACAATTCATGAATATATTAAAAGAAAATCAAGTTGATCCTGTTGGTTTTGGAAAATACTACAATGCTCAAAATCGTAATAATCGTGTGACACATGAAAACTGGCGCCAGCAAATTCCCAATCTTAATGTTTCATTTGATGTAAACTTGAAACTTCTCCGCCACGGTACAGTTGAATAAAAAAACCTGGACAACATGTCCAGGTTTAACCGAAATAATCAAATTCATCCGGGTGTTTTCCAATTCTTTCGCCCGTTTGAAGAGCACTAATCTTTTCCATTTCCTCATTCGTTAAAGAAAAGTCAAACAAGTCAGCATTTTGTTCTTGCCGATCCTTGTTGGAAGACTTAGGGATAATAATGATTCCAAGCTGCCAGTGCCAGCGCAGAATGATCTGGGCTGCCGTTTTCTCATAATGCGCAGCAAGCTCCTGAAGCACGGGTTCATCAAAATAATTTCCGCGTGCCAGCGGAGACCAAGCTTCTAAAAGGATATCCCGGTCCTGACAATATCTCAGCAGATTCTCCTGATAGAGACGAGGATGGAATTCGACCTGGTCCACTACAGGTTTCACTTGAGCTTCGTTCATAAGCTCTTCTAAGTGATGCTCCATGAAGTTACAAACACCTATCGCTTTTACTCGTCCATTATGATAGAGTTTCTCCATTGCTTTCCATGTCTCTGTAAATTTTCCTGGAACCGGCCAATGGATTAAGTAAAGATCTAAGTACTCAAGGCCAAGACGGTCTAAACTGCGTTCAAAAGCATCCAGCGTCTCTTCATAGCCTTGTTCATCATTCCATACTTTTGTGGTGATGAATAATTCTTCTCTTGGTACACCGCTCTCACGGATTCCTCTTCCCAAGCCGGATTCATTCCCATAAAAAGAAGCGGTATCCAGATGTCTGTACCCTAAATCCAGAGCTGATTTAACAGCCCGTACAACTTCCTGCTCTTCCTCCATTTTATATACGCCCAGGCCTAACTTCGGCATGGGCACTCCGTTGTTTAATGTTACTGTTTCCGTTAAACTCACTGAATTCTTCACTCCTTTACATTACTTTACCTTGATCAATTACCCTTGATTGCAATCCGTTCAAACATAACTATAGGACGAAGGATGAGCGTGATTCAGCAAAAAATCTTCCGGATTTTCTCCTATTAAAAATAAACGGTGCAGAGGTCTGGTCATGGCAACATATAGAAGCTTTACATCGAGTGTTGTTTCTTGATAAGAATGACCTTCACTGTAAAGAAAGACGACATCAAACTCTAATCCTTTCGCCAAATAAACCGGTAATACCATTCGATCAGTCATTTGGCTTTGTGTCTCGTCGAACATCGTAAATCCTGTGCCGATATCATCCAACTGCTCAGCGGCGAGTGCTGCTTCTTTTTGCGTTTTTGTCACTACGGCAAAACTCTTCATCCCACTTGCTTTAAGATCCCGCAGCTTTTCTCTAAATATCTCCTGCCAACCTTGATTGCGATTGATAAACTGCGGTTTTTCTCCATGTCTGACCACGGGCTCTGCTTTTGGGAGATTTTCAGGCATCAGCTCCAGTAATTCGTTAGCCAGATTCATAATCTCAATCGTCGTTCGATACGTTTTCTGTAATTTAAGATAGTTAACGTTTTGAAACACATTGCCCATCAAGCTTTCCCACTCTTTTAAACCTCTGTAGCGGTAAATGCCTTGCGCCAAATCGCCTACGATTGTAAACAAGTCTGTTTGAAACACGTGCCTCAAACTGTACAATTCAAAAAAACTATAATCCTGCGCTTCATCAATGACTACCTTCTTTGCCTGATCCTCTTTTGCTATACCGGTAATCCAAGATTTCAGATAAAGGAGGGCAGCTAAATCTTCTGACTGAAGCTTCTGTTTTCGCAAATAGTTCCGTGTCCACGCCCTCATTTGTTTAAGCTCTTCTGTATCCTGGTCAATGAAAGAACGAAAGACCCGTTCCTCATATAAATGAACATATGCATCGAGCAGCTTCCATTTAGGGTAGTTTTTCATAAAGGTCTGGAGAACCGTTTTAGCTTCTTTTTTAATTTCATCCAGTGCCTCTTCTTTCCTTGTGATTAAGAAACTGACACGCTTCTTCCTTTTTTCAGGATCTTTCATCCCAAAAAGCGCCTTATCCAATTGATCATCATATTTCTTGGCCAGGGTTGAGAGAATCTGCTTCTTTTTCCTGTTCAGTTCACTGCGAAGAACGGCTTTAATCTTTTGTACTCTCACTTCATAAGGAAAATAATGATAGTGTTTATAAAATAATTGATTAATGGCTTTCGCACTTTTTAATTTGAACCCGGCCAACCGGAAGTCTTCATGAACTTTATAACTTAATCCAATGTACTTACTATACTCTTCCATTACTTCCTTAAAAGATTCGGAACCTTTATAGCCTGCCGACCAAAGCTCGGTCGAATGTCCGGAATTCCCGGATTCCACCGTATTCATTAAGTTCATATGCTGAGTGGTGACCGGCCAGCTTATGTCCGTCACTGCCTGAACAAAGTCAATAAAGGTGGTTTGTCGGGCTTTGTGAACCCCAAGCTCGGGCAGTACTTCAGATATGTACTGAATAAAAAGCTGGTTAGGTGCTAGAATCAGCATTTCTTCTGGCTTGAAGATATCTCTCATTGAGTAGAGAAAGTAAGAAATACGGTGCAGTGCAATCGTCGTCTTACCGCTCCCTGCTGCCCCCTGGACAATAATCGGCTTACGCAAGTCTGCCCGAATGACCTCATTTTGCTCTTCCTGAATCGTTGCTACGATTTCAGTCAGCCGGTTTTCTGCGTTTTGAGAAAGAGAGTCCTGGAGAAGGTCATCTTTCGTCGTAATGTCAATATCGCGAAAATTCTCCAGTTCTCCTTCCTCGATCTGGTACTGCCGCTTGAGGGAAACACGACCTTCGTAGCGTTCTCCTTCCGCTTCATAACTGACTTCCCCAATCCGACCTTCATAGTATACATTCGCAAGAGGCGAACGCCAGTCCAATATAATCGGAAGCTGTGTTTCGCGATCAAACAAGGACATCTTCCCGATATAAAATACTTCTCTCTCGGGTTTTTCTTTTCGGTGAAAATCAATGCGGGCAAAGTAAGGTTTTTTACGCAGACGATGAAGACTTTCCAGCTGATCAGCAGACATTTTCATAAAATTTGCGTGAGACAGCATCTCCTGATACCTCAGACTGCTGTCCTTGAAGTCAAGTCTCGCTAACGTATCCTCCTGACGTCTTTTTAACGCCTCCTGGTCTGTTTCTTGAGCGGCGATCAGCTGATCCATATATGCTTTTGTAAAAGATAAACGTTCTAATTCCTGAGGATAATCGGGGTGTTGAGCGGACATTTTTCATTCTCCTTCCCTCATATAGGACTGGCTTAGAGAAGTCTGGATCCCCATGATTTTATTTATTTAGGTTCTGCTAAACCTCCGTATTAATTCTTATAAATAAGCTCCCGTTTGTTGAAGACTCAGTTTCGAGATAACTCGGGTCCGTTACTCCATGTGGAAGAGGGCTGGTGGGGAAATAACTCGCTTTCCTATGGGGGAACGGTGAGCTTCCTCGCTCGTTTCACTCCCTGCGGGATCTCACCTAGTCCCTTCTCCCATGGGAGTCTCGCCATTTCCCCACCAACCCATCGTTTTCTTGTGAACGGACCCTTCTAGAAGAGAAAGACCGTCCTACTTGATCTGGATTAAATGCTTTTATGACAGGCTATTTCCGGTATTTAACATCCTGTAAATAGGTACAAAACTACCT
>NZ_JBAPTY010000014.1:0-31637 GCF_049282395.1 Halobacillus sp.
AAAAAAAGTGTGATACTTAAAATAAGTATCACACTTTTTTAGTTCATTAACTGAAAAGGTTGGAATAAATTGTCATTACTGAGAACCAACCAAACATCAATGCTGATGCACCAGCAAATAAGACGGCGAAGAAGTTTTTAGTTTTCAGTTCACGGAACACCGCAATTACACATAAAATTGCAACGAGTAAAAGAAGAATAGCTGTGACCAAGATCAGCACCCCCTAAATCCCTTTTCTTTATTATCATCCCATAACAAGGATGTTATAATGTATGTAGCTTAGTTCAATCCTTATTCATTTTATAATATAAAAATGAAATTGTCGAGTTATCTATCCGTATTTTATTAAATTAAATGAGAGGTGTCTACCCATTGTTAAATATTTCTCGATTGCCATTGGGACCAATGGCTACAAACGCTTATATTGTCTATCAAAATAAAGAAGCGCTAGTTGTGGATCCCGGGGGCGATTTTCCAAAGTTAGAAGCTTTTTTGAAAGAAAAAGAGTTAAAGGTTATAGGGGTGTTATTAACCCATGCTCACTTTGATCACATAGGTGCTGTAGATGCAGTAAGAGAAGCTTACAATGTTCCTGTTTACTTGAATGAGGCAGAAAGTGACTGGCTGAGTGATCCAGCAAAAAACGGTTCTGGTTTTTTCCAAATGGGGCAAATCACGGCTCGGCCAGCAGATTATACGCTTGAAAGCGGTCATATGGAAATAGGACCTTTTTCATTTGAAGTACGTCATACCCCTGGCCATTCTCCAGGAAGCGTCTCTCTCGTATTTAGAAATCAGCGTTTTACAATAGCTGGAGACACTTTATTTCAAAGAGGTATGGGAAGAACGGATTTACCAGGAGGAGATCGAGAACAATTACTGGACAGTATCCAAAGTCAATTATTCAGTCTAAGAAATGATATGCGGATCTATCCAGGGCATGGAATGCCTACGACGATCGAGGAAGAGCGTAAAGAAAATCCGTTTTTCACCTAAAAAAGAAATAAAAAAATCCTGTTATCCATTGGATAACAGGATTTTTTTAGTGTCCTCCAAAACTCGGCACTAAAATAAATGAAGAATAATAAGTAAAACCAATCATGAAAACTGTCAGGTATGAGAAAAATATGTAAACATACATACGTTCAGACAGTTTAAGGTAACCCACAGTAAGGAAAAAAGCCGTTTGGGCAAGGGATAATAAGGAAGCCTCCATCATATCGCCTGCATAAAACATGACAGCAAAAATACCTGTCCAAAAGGCTAGCACTCTAAACATACGATCCATGCTTTTCCCCCTCCTTTTCCTTCGATAAACTATCATTAATATTATAAACGACCAAATCTCAATTGTAAATAAATCGCTCAGCATTCTTTTTACATTATACACACAAGCGGACACCTTATACATTACCCATAAACGAAATAAGGAAAAACTTTCAATTGAAAATTATGAAAAAGATGTTTAAAATATTATACAAAGGTTATACAATAACTGTACAACTTAATACATTAAATATTTTAAGAGGAGCGGTGTTAATGGAAGAGTTAAGATTTTACACTTACCCCAGTTGCACATCTTGTCGTCGTACAAAGTCCTGGTTGAAAAGTGAGGGAATTGATTTTAATGAACAGCATTTGTTCAGGGAGACTCCTACAGTGGAAGACCTTAGAAAAATATTATCTTTGACTACTTATGGAATTGACGAAATTCTTGCAAAGCGGAGCAAAGAGTTTAAATCCCTGGATATGGATATAGAGGATCTTTCCCTAAATGAGTTTATTGATTTAGTAATTGAAAAACCAAAACTTTTAAGACGCCCTATTCTAACTGATGGAGAAAAATTAGTGGTTGGATACGATTTGGAAGGGTTACGGGGAATTACAAATCAGAAACTTGAATACGCGGCAAGTATTTCTTAAATTACTTTATGAAAGAGGAACTCGATATGGCCAACTTCTTTTAAATAATCATCGCAAACCATGATCTGTGGGAATGCGATGATTTTTTATTAGTTCTTGGCTTGCTGTAATTTATAGTAAGTGTCTAACGATTTCATATTTCCAGAGTAGTCTGTTATCTCCCATTTACAATGAATGCTTTCATTACTTTCTCTATTACAGGTGGACTGAGCTTTTCCATTAGGCGTCGTTAAGCTGTAATAAGGCTCTTCTTCAGGGGGGGTATCATTCCACCGTATAAGCAAATCTTGCTGAGCGGTATCTAATAAATTCTGTCTGACGATAGATAATGTGTAGGTATCGTTAAACAAAACGTGGTTCTGATAGCGATGGACAGAACTTATAGTAAGAAAAATGAGGACTAATCCTATACCAGCTACCCAGGGAAAGATCACTCCCTGCTGATTAAGGAAAGGCTCTATGAATGTTTTTCTGATAAACACCACCACCTTCCATTTGTAACTTAATCCTTATATAGTGAGTATGATCGATTAAGTGAATTGCTTCTACATTCTGTAGTAAAACTTCATGGCCAGAAAGGTTTACTCTTCTCCTAATAAGATTCTGATATTGTTCAATAGTAATCTTGCGGTGTACAGCATCTGTGATAGAAATGGTGTTAGAAATTACCTCCACCTCTCGACCTCTGTTTACTTCCTCCTGTAAGAACGAAAACATTTGCCGGACAGATAATTCCTCATAGTAATTAACGTCATGAATTATACGAAATAAAGGGAAAGAGAGAATGAGGATTAATGAAATAATGATGAGGCTTATTAGAGTTTCAAGTAAAGTAAACCCCTGGCTATGAATCTTTGGCATATAGACACACTTCCTTTATTTTCTCCAAGTGCGTTTTCCACGTAATACAGCCTTCCACAAGGTTACTCTTCTCTACAAATTGAATCTGGAATGGTACTTCTTGATAGCCTAAATGTGTACTTGGCAATTTTGTTGTGGTATATGAGAGGGTGTGCAGTTCCTCATGAAGATAGGAAATAGCTATTCTTTCATTGGCTAAATCCTTTTGCAATAAACGAATGTGGCTGAGGGAGGGGAGCAGAAAGATAATAAGGCAAAGAAGCAGACTGAGTGCTGTGATCGTTTCAACTAAGGTAAATCCACTAGAGTTCTTCAATGGCTAACCTGCTCACGCCAAATGGAAAAACGATTTTAAAGATGGTATGAGGCGTATGGATTTTCATAGTTCCCGGTTTTGTCAAAACTCCATTTTCGTTAAACCTGACAGTGGCTTCAAGTGTAAGAAGTTGCATTCTCCAATTGTCAGGTAGGGATCTTTGGAAGATGGTCGCTTTATTTTTTTGATCATATAAGATGTAATCATTCGAATTTGGTCGAAACAACAACATATAATAAATATGGTCTTGCATAGTCAGTTGCTGGGTCAATAGTACATCATCTTTCAGTTGTGACATGAAGTGGGAAGATTGGATGTGCTGAAATGTGCGATGATGGAGAGGAACAATACTTATAAGGAGAATGGACCAGAAGATAAGAACAATTAGAACTTCACTCATGGTATAGCCTTTAGACGATTCTGAACCATCAAGGAGCAGAGACTTCACCGGAAGTTGAATCATATCCAAGTTCGCCTCCATCGGGGCAGGTGGTTTGCTTTAAATATTTACCTTCAACTAAATCAGATAAATTGGCAGGATAAGCCCCGTTCTCGATAGAATAAGCTTCTGCTTGAGCCTGGGCTGTTATTACAAGTGCCTCGCAGCCTTTATCTCTTATCGTTCCGTTGTTTTTAGTTAAATTTGGGATAGTAATAATCATTAGTACAGAGATAACGAGCAGGACAATCAGCATTTCAATTAATGTGAAACCTTTTTCGTTTTTCATAAGTATCACTCCTGAGTTTATATTTGATCCATCCACTGGTAGAGTGGAAGCATAATGGAAGCATAGATACAGACCACAATTACTGCAATAATAATAAAGAACAATGGTTGGATCATTTGCATCCATTTAAGCATTCTCTCTTGTACATATTCTACGAAAAATTCAGATAGCATCTCCAGTTCATGGCTAAGAGCTTCTATATCATTTGTTTGATGGAACAAATTGGTTAGTTCGCTTTTTAGCAGAGTACAGCTGTGTACCGATTGCCCGAGGGTTTTTCCTTCGGCTAGATGAGCGATGATTTTTTCACTGTAGAAGGATAATAATTCGTATCGATTGTGGCTGCTCATAATCTCAAGGGACTGTTTTAAAGGGAGTCCGGCTTTAAATAGGGAATTTAGATGAGTAGTAAAAAGAAAAGAAGTCATAAAGGAATGATAAATCTTTAGAAGAGGAACTTTTTCGTACAAATTAATACGTCTGGCTAGTGAAAGTCTTGGTAAAGTTAACTTCATAACTATCAGCCCAATGAACAAAGCAATCGATAAAACCCCAAGTCCATTGATGAAGTAATCTAATGCCAACATAAACCAGAGGGAAGAAGAATCCTCTCCTTGAAAAAGGACTAGGAAATTGGGGAGAATAGTATGTTTTAGAATACTAAAGGCAGCAATTAAAAACATTAAAAGAAACAGAGGATATCGTAAAACTTGAAATAATTTATGTGAGTAATCTTTTTTCATTTTTAATAGCTCTTCACATTGTTTAAACATAGCTGGCAGGTCCTGGTGAACTCTGCCAAAATAGAGAAAGTTCGTTACCAGTGGGGAAAAATGAACATGAAGGAAAGCGTTATCTATGGTTTCTCCTTTAGATAAGTGGATGTTAAGTTCCTCTGACAACGGCCTCAGGGAAGCGTCCCATCCTGTCATCTTTAAGGCTTCCAATAATGGATAACCTTTATGAAGAATGTGGCTTAACCGATGGAAAAAGAGGATTTGAATAGAAACGGGGAGTTTCGTGTTTCTCCGGGTAAAGTTTACGATTAATTTACGAATCCGAGGGCATAAGCCTTCCTCCTTAAATGATCGAAAGACTGAAAATTATTCTGGGCGGTGGGTGGTATATCCCGAATAGATGAGCTTAGAAGGCTGCCATCCAGCAATTCTAAGATAGCGGCACGTCTTGGCAGCATTCCTTCTCCATGGATAGGTACAAGTTGTTGTGCGGCTATTGCGATCAAGGTTTGTTCCAAGTCTGCCTGAGGAATATTCATTTCTCTTAACCGTCGAAGCGTTCCGTAAGCATCCTTAGCATGAATAGTACTTATAACTAGGTGCCCGCTCAAGGCGGCTCTAAATGCGAAGTGGGCAGTGTCGCGGTCCCTGATTTCCCCTACCATAAGTAGATCAGGATCATGACGAAGAGCTGCTTTTAAACCAGTATCATAAGTAATGCCAGCCTTTTCGTTTACTTGAACTTGTATGATGTTATTTAAATTCTTTTCAATTGGATCTTCAAGTGTAATGGCTTGGAAGGAACTGCGGTTCATTAAAGCCTGTAAAAGAGCATAAAGAGTGGTAGTTTTACCACTTCCTGTGGGTCCTGTAAACAGAATCATACCGCTGGAATGGTTTAGCCATTGTTCAATTCTTTTAAGCTGAGAGGGAAAAAGAAAAAGTTGTTCTAGGGGAGTATGGTCCATAGGTGTTAGAATGCGGATGGCGAGACTTTCGGTTCCTGTGATAGGAAGAGTGGAGAGGCGGAGGTCGAAGATTGAGTGGTCGCTCCGGTGTTGAAGGGTGCCATTCTGGGGACGTTTAATTTCTCCAATATCCATTCCTGAGGTGAATTTAAAATAAGCGAGAAGTTTTTGGTAAAGTGGCAGGGGAAGGGAAGAGTGGGAAATTCTTTTACCATGAATACGGAAATAAATGCTGGCGTTTTCTGCAAAAGGAGTGAAATGAATATCGGAAGCCGTTTGCTGTATAGCTGAGATTAGTAAATCGCGAGCGTAATTTGCTATGGACTGCAAAGGAGCTATCACCTCTTTTCAATAATTTTTTCACAAAGGATTATATTCGACATAATTCGGCTGATTCCTTCTTTTATTTTTGAACTTTTTATATTGCCGCACTAGATGTATAATCAAGGAAAACGTCTGTTTGGATTTTTTAATCTAATTCGACAACCTGTTTTTAAAACGTAGGAGAAACGTTCACATATAATAGACGTCTTGAATAACCAGTTTTTTAACCGTTTCCTTTTACGCAATTAATGGGGTAAATTCGTATATCCAGAGGCATTACTTGCTGAGTAAGTTAGTATCTAATTTAATAAGATTTAACTGATCATATCTTTTAAAGCTATAATTAATAATGGGGGGTTAGTATGATTTACTTAATTGGTTTTATGGGCAGTGGAAAGTCAACTATAGCTGGAAAACTAAGCGATGAACTTACCTTGCCTTACATAGAAATGGATAAAGCAATAGAAGAGAAAGAGAAAATGCCTATTTCAGATATGTTTGCTCAATTTGGTGAAGCTCACTTCCGTGAATGTGAAACTCATCTTCTCAAAAGTATTAACGAGGAAAGTGTTGTATCCACTGGCGGAGGAGTGATTTTAAAAGAAGAAAATCAGCACTATTTATCCACTGGAACAGTAGTGTTCTTGAGGGCCTCTTGGAACACGATTGTTTCCAGGTTGCAAAATGATCAGGAGCGTCCTTTATGGAAAGGGGACTTAACTGAAAAGCACGCCTTATTCGCTGTGCGACAGCCTATCTACGAATCATTGGCTCATCAGATTATTGATGTAGATAATAAGAGCCCTGAAGAAATCGTTAATGAAATAATGGATCGTCTAAAAAACTAGAGACTCGGCCATACTATTCCTAAATACACAAGTAAAGAGGGGATATTATGGACCGGAATGATTATGTTAAGTATCTCACAGAAGAAATGGTTAAATATATGCAAATGAGTAAACAGGAGAAGAAACAGAGAAAGGCAGCAAAGCCATCAAAGAAAAGCGCTTTTTATTGGTTTGGTATCATCCCTTTTGCTCTTAGGATGATAAAAAAAAAGCATAAAACCACAGAATATTGAAGTGTCTTTCCCGATTATTTAGCCGCTGACTTTTAGTCAGCGGCTAAATTTTTGATTACATTGGAGTTTGACTTCTGAGAAATATAAAATAAGCCTCCATTCACTACTTCCATTAAAATTCTCGGGCTGTACCTTGTATCAATTTGCTCCTGTTCTTTGGTGAATTGTTCTAGACCAATATCTTCGGATGAATAAAAGGATTCTAAAAGATTTTTTTCTTCTTGCAGGTGCTTTAATGATCGTGTAGCCCAATCGTCGCTGATCGAAGACACGTACCCTTCCACATATCGTTCAATACGTTTATAAGCGTTCTCCAAATTAATTAAGGGAGTCATTGGAAAGGTATAATCTGATACAGTTGGTTCAAATTCCATCTTCCACAGTCTCTCCATCATATCGAACAGAAGAGTTCCGTGTACTAAATTAAGACCCAGGGACAAAGTATCATCTTTACTTTGCTTGCCTCTGTAATGGAGGTGGATATTTACTACAAGCCAGGGACAAAGAGCGCGATTTTGGAGCGGTTTCTCAACAGCTTCATAAAGGCGTGCGGTTTTTCCTTTATTGATGGCTGCTCGATAAATTGTATGAAGTTTCGGAGTACCTGCATGCAGATAAATTCCGCCTTCTTTGGAGTGGCTTGTATTTGTGAAGAGTAACTGCATAGGGTCTCCGGGTCGATTCATTTTTTTCATGTAATGCCAATAGAAAGGACGATTCATTATTTCTTCATCCATGGTGCTCGTTAATTGAACTTTCAAATGAGATTCACTTTTTTCCAAGATAGCGCAGCCGTAAGAGGTGAAAAACTGATGGACGAAATCAAAATAAGGGTTCAAAGTCAACTTGTTTCTCTCCTCTCGCCAATCGAATGTTCAACATAACTGACTAAATTGTTCAGTTTAATATCGATCTCGCCTTTGCTGTCTGATTGATCAATTATTGTCTGAATTTGTTTATCGAATGAACCTCCCGGGATGTGTTCTAAGATATGGTCAAGGTCGCCTACCGCATTTTTAAACATCTCGATCTTTTCATAAAGCATCTTCATAATGTGGTCTTCAATGGTATTTTCGATTGCGAAATTATAAATTTTCACATCATGTTCCTGACCGAAACGGTGTATTCTACCTATTCGCTGCTCCAGCCTCATAGGATTCCAGGGAAGATCATAATTAATCATGTGGTGACAGAATTGAAGGTTAATTCCTTCACCCCCAGCTTCCGTCGCGATCAGGACTTGAGCTTGATTCTTAAACAATTGCTTCATCCAATCACGTTTACTCTTATTAAATTTTCCGCTGAAAGGTACTGAAGAGATTCCATGTTGTTGGAGGTACCACTGCAAATAAAATTGAGTGGCCCTATATTCGGTGAATACAATAAACTTTTCATTTGTCTCACTAATCAGTTCTATCATTCTCTTCGCTTTAACATGGTGAGGAAGTTGCTGAAGCTGCTCAATAAATTTTGAATAAACAGCCATTGTCTGCTCATTGGACTGCTGTCTCATTTGATTTAGCGACATATAACACGCTTCTCTTGAAGAGCACAATTCTTTAGCTAACGTCAGCCAAGTAAATGGAGGATGATCTGATTTTAAGAGTTCTAATTTCTGGTACATATTCTGTTCTTCCTCAGTAAATTTCAGGCGCTCATTTACTACTATACGTTTAGAGTCATCCAGTCCCGTATCTTTTCTGCGGTTTCTGATCATCATTTTTCCAACAAGTGAATGAATGTGTTCAATATTTCCTTGTTTATTTGCTTCATAGCGGTATTTTTTCTTAAAATCTGTCAAATTTCCAAGATAACCAGGCTTTAGAATCGAGACAAGATTAAATAAATCACTGAGCTTGTTTTGTATAGGTGTTGCTGTAAGCAAAAGACAGTACGTTTTTTTAAGTTCTTGTACAAACTGATAGTTTTTGGTTTGATGGTTTTTTAATTTATGTGCTTCATCGATGATAATGAAATCATAAGGAATAGACAATATTTCCTGACGGTGAGCTTCTCTTTTAGCCATATCAATAGAGGTAACTGTCACGTCCCAGTCTGACCAGGCTGCTTGCTTTTTTCTAGGGGAAGCAGCTTGAATGTAGAATTTTTCGTTAAGTTCTTGAACCCACTGATTCACCAAAGAAGCGGGTGTAAGGATTAAGATCTTACGAGCAATGCCTCGAATCATGTATTCTTTTAAAATCAATCCAGCTTCCAGTGTTTTTCCCAGTCCTACTTCATCAGCCAGAATGGCTCTCCCATTCATTTGATGAATGACTCTTTCAGCTGCCTCAATCTGGTGATCCAGAAATTGCACATGTGGCAGGTGTTCTAAAGCAAGTAGTCCATCGAAATTAGGAACTGTATTAATCTTTGCCGCCTCGTAAGCAAGTTTGAATCCTTCCCAGGTGGAGAGATGATTTGGATTGTTCAAGTTATCACGTAAGGTAGGAATAAATGTATGATCAGGATGAATTTCAACCATAGTTGTGAGCCCCCATCTATTCTAAAAAGATTATTAAAAATTAAGAATGATTCTACAAATTCAATGTCAAATTGTGATTACGCTGTGATATAATGATGTCGAATGAATAAGTGAAGCGATACGTTTTTGAATAGTATGTCCAATAGAATCTAAGAAAATACGAATATGAAGCGAATGACTGCAGGGGGAGAGTCTACTTACGTAGCGCCGAAGGAGCAAGCATGCTGTGAATCTCTCAGGCAAACAGACCTCTGTAGGACGCAGCTCTGGAGAGCGTTTACTAACAGTAAACCACCCAAGAAGCAAATGGTTCTTCTTTAAATAGAAGAAGAATTATCAAACTTTCTGGTGAATGGACAGAGACTCCTAATCGACAAACGGTGGAGTCTCTTTTTTATGGATGAAATTAGATGGTAAAGGAGCGGTTGGATGGCTGAGTTAAAACGAACACCTTTGTATGCCGAGTATAAGAAACTGGGAGCAAAAACTGTTGATTTTGGGGGATGGGACCTGCCTGTACAGTTTTCAAGTATAAAAGAGGAACATGAGGCAACAAGAACCAAAGCAGGGTTATTCGACGTTTCCCATATGGGGGAAGTACTGGTAGAAGGGGATGGAAGTCTCTCTTTTTTACAAAAAATGCTCACAAATGATGTTTCTAAACTTGAACCCGGCAAGGCTCAGTACACAATAATGTGCTATGAAAATGGCGGTACTGTAGACGATCTTATTGTTTACCAATTAGAAACAGACAAATACCTGCTAGTTATTAATGCTGCAAACCGCGAGAAAGATGTAGAGTGGCTGAAAAAACACCAGGAAAACGGTGTTTCCATCAAGGATTTATCTGATGATTACGTTCAATTAGCACTTCAGGGTCCAAAAGCTGTAGAAATCTTACAATCCATAACAAAAACCAATGTGTCAGAAATAAAGTTTTTCCGTTTTATAGCAGGTGTTTCTATCGATAATGTAAAAGACGATGCCATTGTCTCCCGAACGGGTTATACAGGAGAAGATGGGTTTGAGATCTATCTGCCTGCTGCTTCAGGCCCAGATCTATGGCAGGTTATGCTTGAAGCAGGTGGTAAGCATGGAATTCGCCCTGTAGGACTCGGAGCAAGAGATACACTCAGATTTGAGGCTAATTTAGCCCTTTACGGTCAGGAGCTTAGTGCTGAGATCAGCCCGATTGAAGCTGGACTCGGATTTGCTGTGAAAACAAAGAAGAAAGATGAGTTCATTGGTAAACAGGTTCTGAAGAAGCAAAAGGAAGAGGGACCTTCCCGCAAACTCGTTGGAATAGAGATGATGGATAAAGGAATTCCTCGTACCCATTATGAAGTTTTTGATGGAGAGAAGCCGATTGGATTTGTTACAACAGGAACGCAGTCTCCGACGCTTGGTAAAAATGTAGGACTCGCGTTACTGGATTGTGATTACACGGCGATTGGCACAGAAGTAACCGTCCAGGTAAGAAAAAAACGCCTTCAGGCAAAAGTGGTTCCTACACCATTTTACAAAAGATAAAGTTTTTGAGGGGGAAGTACGTATGGAATTTCGATATCTGCCAATGACTGACCAAGATAAGAAGGATATGCTTAGCCGCATTGGTGTGCAGAAATCTGAAGAACTATTCTCAGATATTCCTAAAAATATTAGATTTAAAGGAAACTTGGATTTAAAGGAACCAAAAAACGAATTTCAATTAATGAATGAACTTACGAAGATGGCACAGGAAAACGTAACTTTGAAATCGCACACTTCATTTCTGGGAGCAGGAGTTTACGATCATTATATCCCTTCGATTGTGGACCATGTAATATCTCGTTCTGAATTTTACACGGCATATACACCATACCAGCCGGAAATTTCCCAGGGCGAATTACAGGCGATTTTTGAGTTTCAGACTATGATCTGTGAATTGACAGGAATGGATGTCGCTAACTCCTCTATGTATGATGGAGGCACTGCGCTGGCGGAAGCCGTAAATCTTTCAGCTGGTCAGACAAAACGAAAGAAAGTCCTCGTTTCTAAGGCCATCCACCCTGAGTCACTTGCTGTTATTCATTCTTATGTAAAGGGCCCAGGAGTTGAAGTTGTAGAAATCGATCATAAGCAAGGAAAGACAGATTTGATCCAATTAGAATCCGAATTAGACGACAATACGGCGAGTGTAGTCCTTCAATATCCCAATTTCTTTGGTCAGATCGAACCTCTTGATGAAGTTAGAAAAATAGTAGATACTCAGAAAAAAACGATGATGATTACTTCAAGTAACCCACTGGCTTTAGGATATTTAACACCGCCTGGTGAATTTGGAGCGGATATTGTCACTGGCGATGCTCAAGTATTTGGAATTCCTGCCCAGTATGGCGGGCCACATTGTGGATATTTTGCTACCACCAAGAAATTAATGAGGAAAGTGCCGGGTCGGCTAGTTGGGCAAACAGTCGACGAGGACGGGCGTCGTGGGTTTGTACTTACACTTCAAGCCCGTGAGCAGCATATACGCCGTGATAAAGCGACTTCTAATATTTGTTCCAATCAAGCGCTTAATGCGTTAGCATCTTCCGTAGCCATGTCCTCTCTAGGGAAACAAGGTCTTAGGAAAATGTCATGGATGAATATCCAGAAAGCCGCTTACATGAAAAAACAGTTACAATCAAACAACATCGAGGTAGTATTTGAGGGAGCTTTCTTTAATGAACTTGTGGTAAAACTGGATCGTGATATTAAGGAAGTAAACCGGATCCTGCTTCAAAAAGGAATAATCGGCGGTTATGATCTTTCCCAGATGGATAACAGTTTACAAAATCATATGCTGGTAGCCGTAACTGAGATAAGAACGAAAGAAGAGATTGATCAATTTGTAAAAGAAGTGGGGGATATTCATGGCTGATCAGGACTTTCCTTTAATTTTTGAATTGAGCCAAGAGAGCAGGACAGGTTTTAGTCTTCCAGATCTTGATGTGCCTGAAATGGATGCAGAAGACATGATCGGCTCCTCTTTTGTAAGAAATAAGGCAGCTGACCTTCCGGAAGTAAGTGAGCTTCAAATCATGCGGCACTACACGGCCCTTTCCAAGAGAAACCATGGAGTTGACTCCGGTTTTTATCCGCTTGGATCTTGCACCATGAAATATAATCCTAAAATGAACGAAGATGTAGCTCGTTTAACTGGATTCAGTCACATCCATCCTTATCAGGCATCAGAAACTGTCCAGGGTGCGCTTCATTTGTTGTATGACTTGCAACAATCACTTGTCTCCATAACTGGTATGGATACGGTTACGCTTCAGCCTGCTGCAGGGGCGCATGGTGAATGGACGGGGTTAATGATGATTCGTGCTTATCATGAAGCAAATGGAGACTATGGTCGAACTAAGGTTATCGTGCCAGACTCTGCTCATGGTACAAATCCTGCTTCGGCGACAGTGGCTGGTTTTGAAGCTGTGACTGTCAAATCCGACGAGCGAGGATTGGTAGACCTCGAAGATCTGCGGAGAGTCGTAGATGAACAAACAGCAGCGCTCATGCTGACGAACCCAAATACATTAGGGCTTTTTGAGGAAGATATTGAAGAAATGGCAGCTGTGGTTCATGAGGCTGGTGGAAAGCTATATTATGACGGAGCGAACTTAAATGCTATTTTAGGTTATGCACGTCCAGGGGATATGGGATTTGATGTGGTTCACCTGAATCTTCATAAAACATTTACCGGTCCTCATGGAGGAGGCGGGCCTGGCTCTGGCCCCGTTGGAGTGTCAGCAGAACTGGAACCATATCTTCCAAAGCCTATATTGACCAAAGTAGATGATCAGTATCAATTCGATTATGATCGTCCTAAATCGATTGGTCGAGTGAAGCCCTATTATGGTAATTTCGGAATTAACGTACGTGCTTACACGTATATACGAACGATGGGGCCTGAAGGTCTGAAAAAAGTTAGTGAATATGCTGTAATCAATGCAAATTATATGATGAGACGATTACAAGAACAGTATGAGCTTCCATTTGATCGACATTGCAAGCATGAGTTTATCTTATCTGGCAAACGCCAGAAAAAACTGGGCGTACGTACACTGGATATAGCTAAGCGCCTGCTGGACTTTGGCTACCATCCGCCAACCATTTATTTCCCAATAAATGTAGAAGAAGCATTAATGATAGAACCAACAGAAACAGAGTCGAAAGAAACGCTGGATGCTTTCGTAGAGGCTATGATCCAAATCTCCAATGAAGCGGAAAACAATCCTGAAATTGTACAGGAAGCACCTCATAGCACTATAGTCAGTCGAATGGATGAAACACAGGCGGCTCGTAAACCAGTCTTAAGTTATAAGAAGGGCGAAAACTGAGGAATTAACCCCTGAAAGAATGCTTCCATTCAGCACCTTATAGCCTGAGACATGATTTCAAAAATCCAGACTTAAAAAAATAGATTGAGGAGCCAGTTCTCTTTCCGGGACTCTGCATCTTACAGGGACGCAGAAAAGCAATATCTCCATGGTTCTCATAAACCAATTGACCCTCAATTTTACGTACAGGTATTCTGAACGAGGGAGTTTTCACTCTAAATTAATAAGGTGATTGAATAGAGCTCAAAAAAATAAAACCTGAAAGCCGGGTTGTAACCCTGGCCTTCAGGTTTTATTTTTATTTTGACTTTTTAGTTTTAATTTTTCCTCCCCATTTTTTGAAACCGCCTTGCAGAACGTTAAGATCTTTATAATCTTTTTTGTTCAGCAGCATGGCCGCCCGGGTTGACCTAGCTCCGCTCTGGCAATACAAATAGACAGGTTTGTCTTTCCGAATTTCTATAAGACGGTTTTTCATTTGCGACAATGGGATATTTCGTGCTCCCAGTATATGACCGCCTTCAAATTCTTTTGGTTCACGAACATCAATAAGCTGAGCTTTACGGTAGCCTTGTCTGAACTCTTCTTCTGTTAACGTACTCATTATTTTTTTGGATTTGAAGTATCTATATAAGCCAAATGCTATAAGAGCAATGACAGCTCCAATCAAGATCCAAAGTTCCATAGTATGTCCCCCCATTTCTCTTTTCCTCTATCTATTATAGGAGGGAATCGTTAGCTTTTCAAAAAAAGTTTATTGTATGTTAGAATTTCAAAGTTGGTATAATCGTTTTTTTTGCTGAACCTATGCAACTAATGAATTAAGTGAAAAAACCATAAAAAACAGCTTCTTACTTTTGAAATCTAGCTTAAACTGCTTTCTGCGTACGATTAGTAGATTGACAAAATTCAACACATTCGTTCAATAACACTATATATTGAAAAAAATTAATTCATTAACACAATATATTGATTAAGTTTTTGTAAATGTGGTATGTTACATATACATACTAAATGAATAACTTATTTTATCATTCAAGCAAGGGAGAGATTCATAATGCAAACCACCACCTCCAATGATACCTATGCCAAGGTTAATGTAGATCGGTTAAATGCAGATATTAGACAGTTTTCTCAAGTACATGAAATAACAGCTGACATGAAGATTGCTCACAAAGGCGTTTCAAGACTAGTTATGCTTGATAGGTATGCATTTAAAGATACCGAAAAACTTACGTTGGCAGAGAACGATTTTGTGGTACTTACGGTGAAAGATGATCCGAAATTTCCTGCTCGAGGCTTTGGTTTCATTCAGTCAATTGATTGGGAAAAACATGAGGCAGTAGTGAAAGTAGAGGATGAATTTGTAAACGTTCTTGATCATGAAAATGAAAGAGAGACAGGCTTAATAACCCGAAACCTGGATACCATCGATAAACCGTTGGAAGTTTATTATGAACAAATTGCTCTTCGTAATGCTTCAGGGTTGTCGGAGGTAGAAACGGATCCGGTTCAAAAGCAAAAGAGTTTTGATGATTTTTATAAAGAACTTTCAAATCTGAACTTTATCCCTGCAGGCCGTGTGTTATATGGAGCAGGTTCCAATACTGATGTAACTTATTTCAATTGCTATGTTATGCCTTATATACAAGACTCCAGAGAAGGTATTTCCGATCATCGTAAACAAGTCATGGAAATTATGTCACGCGGGGGCGGAGTAGGAACCAATGGTTCTACTCTAAGGCCAAGAAACACACTTGCTCGTGGAGTTAATGGAAAATCCTCTGGATCTGTGTCATGGCTTGATGATATTGCTAAGTTGACTCACCTTGTGGAGCAGGGCGGATCCAGACGGGGAGCACAGATGATTATGCTTGCTGACTGGCATCCGGACATCATTGAGTTCATTATTTCTAAAATGCAAAATCCTAGAATATTACGTTTCCTTATCCAAAATACTGAAGATGAACAAATTAAACAGCTGGCTAAAGACAAGCTCAAGTTCACACCTTTAACTGAAACAGAGAAAGACCTTTTTCAAAGTGTTGTAAATTACAAGCATATGCCTGGTTCAGGTGGATTTACGGAAAAGGCCATTCAGGAAGCCGAGGAGAAACTGTACATTGGCGGTACGTATACAGTGCACAACCCAGAATTCCTTACTGGAGCCAATATCTCAGTATGTATAACTAAGGAATTTATGGATGCTGTAGAAGAGAATGCTGAATACCATTTACGTTTTCCTGATGTAGAAAACTACACAAAAGAGGAAATGAAAATCTATAACGAAGAATGGCAAAGCAGCGGAGATGTAAGAGAGTGGGAAGAAAGAGGTTTCGGTATAAGGAATTACCGCACCGTTAAAGCTTCAGAACTCTGGAATTTAATTAACATATGCGCAACTTATTCAGCCGAACCAGGAATTTTCTTCATTGATAACGCCAATGAAAAAACAAATGCTTCTGCTTACGGACAAAAAGTTGTAGCTACAAACCCATGTGGTGAATAGTTTGCCTCATGTAAAACATTGCGGGATAAAGCGGGAAGGCTGAAATGCTGATCCGAACCGAAGGCTGAAGTTAAATCCTCCAGTCAGGGGCAACGCATAGGTGGTGAACCTCATTGTGAGAATATAATCCACCCACGAGACCGCAACATTACACGGTTGGTGTAATGAAAATGTATGCTGAACTTGCAGGAAAGATAAACTGTAAGAACTTCTGGATAAAAAGCCGGAAGGATAACAACATTGGAACAGCCACTAGCTCCATTTTCTGTATGTAACCTGGCAGCGGTCAATTTGGCCTCTGTGGCCGATAAAACAGAGAAGAAAGTAAACTATGAGCAACTAAAACAAACCGTTCAAACCGGCGTTCGGATGCAGGATAATGTTATTGATGCCACTCCTTATTTCTTGGAAGAAAATAAAGTACAAGCCCTTGGAGAGCGCCGGGTAGGACTTGGTGTTATGGGGCTCCACGATTTACTAATTTATTGTGAAACCGAATATGGTTCTGAAGAAGGAAACAAATTAGTAGATGAAATTTTTGGAGTAATTGCGACCACCGCCTATCGCACCTCAATTGAACTGGCCAAAGAAAAAGGGAGCTTTCCTTTCCTTCAAGGAACGAGTGAAGAGGAAACCACTAAATTGCGTGAAGCGTTTATTAACACAGGTTACATGAAAGATATGCCTGAAGATATCCGTGAAGGGGTAATGAAGTACGGAATTCGAAATTCTCACTTATTGACAGTTGCACCTACTGGAAGTACGGGTACAATGGTGGGCGTTAGTACTGGACTTGAACCTTACTTCTCCTTCTCTTATTATCGCAGTGGACGTTTGGGTAAATTTATTGAAGTTAAAGCAGATATTGTGAATGAGTATCTAGATCAGCACCCTGATCAGGATCCTGATCATCTGCCTGAATGGTTTGTAACGGCTATGACAATGTCTCCTGAAGCGCATGCAGATACCCAATGTATTATCCAGCGCTGGGTTGACAGTTCTATTTCCAAGACCGTTAATGCTCCGAGAGGCTATTCGGTTGATCAGGTGGAAAAAGTTTATCAACGATTATACCGTGGAGGAGCGAAAGGCGGTACCGTATATGTTGATGGAAGCCGTGACAGTCAAGTCTTAACCTTAAAAGCGGAGGAAAATGAATTTGACGGGGAACAGACCGAGTTTGAATTTGAAGAAGAAAGAAAACCTCGTGTTGTTCTAATGGATACGGTACATGAGTTAGATAAGACGAATGTGACCATAGGATCTGAAGTAGGCGATACTTGTCCAGTCTGCCGAAAAGGAACTGTTGAAGACATTGGCGGCTGTAACACTTGTACGAACTGTAACGCACAGTTGAAGTGTGGTTTGTAGAATCAATTAGCCGAAAGATTATATACCGGACTCACAATGAGTCCGGTATCACTTTTTTTAGGAATTATGCTCGCTTGTCACAACAGGCAAACTAGTGTATCATTTTCATGAAACACCTACATAAAGACAGCCTGTATTGGGGGTTTATCATGCCAACACCAAGCATGGAAGATTATATTGAACAAATTTATATGCTTATAGAAGATAAAGGATATGCACGCGTATCTGATATTGCTGAAAATCTCCAGGTGCATCCATCTTCTGTGACAAAAATGGTTCAAAAGTTGGACCGGGACCAATATTTGAATTACGAAAAATACCGTGGTCTCATTTTAACTCCTAAAGGAAAGAAAGTCGGGAAACGACTTGTTTACCGCCATGAATTGTTGGAACAATTCCTGGAAATAATAGGAGTAGATAAAGAAAACATTTATGAAGATGTAGAGGGAATTGAACATCATCTAAGTTGGAATTCTATTGACCGAATAGGAGATCTTGTCCAGTACTTTGATGAGAAACCCGCCCGAGTAGACTCTCTTAGAGAAGTGCAGCAGAAGAACGAAGAACAAAATCAAGAATAACCTTACCAAGGCGCAGATTTCTGCGTCTTTTTGTTATTCATCTTCTAAACAGTTCATAAGATTTTATAAGGGGTTAAAGCGGGGTGAAATTGGATGAAGATTGATGGAGTATTCTCAGGTGGAGGTATGAAAGCATTAGCTTTTATAGGTGCTCTTGAGGAACTTGAAGAACAAGGTTATCATTTCAGCCGGCTTGCAGGCACTTCAGCAGGTTCGATTCTTGCAAGTATGACAGCTGCTGGTTATACCTCTGGGGAATTGAAAGAAAAATTGAAGAGTCTTTCTTTTGAATCTCTTGTTGATCTCCCCATTGCAGAGCGTTTATTTCCTTATTCGAAATGGTTTTTACTATACTTTCGCATGGGTTTGTATAAAGGAAACCGTCTTGAGTACACGATTGAAAAATGGCTCGAAGAAAAAGGGGTGCGAACATTTGCTGATCTACCCTCAGGATCATTAAAGATAGTATGTTCAGATCTAAGTATAGGTCGTATTATTGTATTACCTGATGACTTAAAAAGAGTATATGGAATTGATCCCGCAACTTTTTCAGTAGCCAAGGCTGTGCGGATGAGTTCAGGACTCCCTTATTTTTTTATGCCCATAAAGCTTCATGGAAAAAACGGTAAATCCTTAATTGTAGACGGAGGAGTTCTAAGTAATTTTCCTATATGGATTTGGGAGGGGAAAGAAGGACGGCGGAAACGGCCAATAATAGGCTTGAAGTTAAGCGACCCGCCTAGTCAGCTCCCAGCACAGAAAATCCGCAATGCTATTCAAATGTTTCATGCGCTTTTTAAAACGATGCAGCAGGCCCATGATGCCCGTTACATCTCTCATTCTAAGAGCAAGGATATTATTTTTATATCAGTCAAGGGATACGATACGACGGATTTTCATCTGAGTAACCAGGAAAAAGAAGATTTGATGAAGATCGGAAGGGTTCATGCTGCAGAGTTTTTGAAGAGGTGGACAAAATAAAAATCGAGCCTATTAAAAGGAGGCTCGATTTTTATCTTTGTTTTTATTACCTTCAATTACTCTAAGTTGCGGGCCGCTTCCTCGCCGTTTGCTTTTTTTATGAAGGGTTGTAGGTTTAGCTGATCTAACAGCCTGGCTTTTTTTCACTACAGGAGCGGGTTGTTTATATTTTTGTTTAGATTGTTTAACAGCTTGCTTATATTTCTTCATTTCATTGCTGCTTTTTCCCGCGCTGATTCCACGGTTGCGCAGGAAGAAAAAGTAAATAGCCCCATAAACGATTGCTGCAATACCGATCATCATGGCAATTGAGCTAAGAAAGCTGCCAGTGTCAGTTAATAATTGATAGCCTACAAAGAAAACTGCTAAAGCCACCAATGTGTATATGATAGGAGTCATCCAGTTGCGCATGATTGTTATTCCCCCCTTCTCAAAATGATCGACTAAAGATCTTTTAATATTATATATACCACTTCTAAAAATATTTATATCCCAAAATCATATATTGGACCAACATAATAGGTTTCCAACTATGAGGGGAGAGTAAAGTGTAAATAGTTCTATTAATGATTATTTCCTGTTCAGCTGGAATTATTCAAAGACTATGGTTTGTTTGTGCAGAAGTTATTTTAGTAGAAACGTGAAGTTAAGATTCAATAGTGGGATTTTTTTACATTACTTGAATGTTCCCTGAGTCAACGGCTGAATAAACTCCTGATTTGTATTCTTTCTTACTTATATTTTACCTTATTTTTCTTCGCATCTCTAGCCTTTATTATGTCGAAAGAGCATGAAAAATTCGCAGATGGTTAAAGATAATGGACAGAGGTGATTAGAATGTCAGATAAACCAAAAGAACAAAATCAACAGGAGCCCCAGCAAAGTGTTCTTACCAAAACTTTAATCATTGGTTTCGCTTCAGGGGTATTATGGAGTGGTTTAGCAGCGCTTGCTTATTATTTTCACTTTAGTGAAGTTTCTGCTGCTTCCTTCCTATTTCGCTCCTTTTGGCAGACGGATTGGACAGGGACTTGGCTTGCTGAAGTACTGGCTGTTATTATTGTGGGAGTATTGTCTCTTATAAGCGCTTTGCTCTATTATATGTTTTTAAAAAAGAAAAATGGCATTTGGCCAGGCCTGATTTTTGGTTTGGTTTTGTGGGCCGTTATTTTTGTTATCCTTACCCCTTTATTTCCAGCCATACCCTCGTTTATGGAATTATCAAGTGACACATGGGTCACGACAGGCTGTTTATTTCTTCTTTATGGATTATTCATAGGTTTCTCTATTTCCTTTGAATATCAGGAGTTTAATGAGTCAGCAAATTAATACTCAAAAGAAGGAGTAGTATGATAAACTAAAAAAGTATGACAATTTCGTAAATGGTGGGATGGAATGATGGCAGCAAAACGCCTATTCTTAATTAATGGGCCGAATTTAAATATGCTTGGAAAGAGAGAGCCGGGCACTTATGGTAACGCTTCTTTGGCTGATGTTGTAAAACTCGTTAAAGATACTGCATGGGAGTATGGATATGAAGTAGAGGAATTCCAATCGAACCATGAAGGGGATCTCGTAGACCAGCTGCATAAAGCTGACGTACAGGCAGCGGGTGTTATTATGAACCCAGCTGCTTATACTCATACCAGTATTGCATTAAGAGATGCGGTTAGCGCTATCTCCCTGCCAGTTGTGGAAGTGCACATTTCTAATATTCATGCGCGAGAATCCTTCCGTCATCAATCCATGCTTGCTCCCGTGTCCCAGGGCCAGATTGTAGGCTTTGGTATAGATGGTTACCGTCTGGCTGCATTAGCTATAATTAAAAAGATAGAATCTGAAGGGAGACATGAAAGATGAGTAAATTAGAAAATCTGCGAAAATCCGTTATGAGTGATGAACTGGATGGTATACTGATTATGAGCCCAAAAAACAGGCGATATGTATCAGGGTTTACCGGTTCCTCCGGGGCGCTGCTTGTCACAAGTGGGGAAGCCTTACTTATTACCGATTTTCGGTATATCGAACAAGCTAACGAACAGGCGTCTGATTTCGAGGTCGTAGAACATAAAAATCCTATGGTGAAAGAAGTCGCCAATCAAGTGGAGCGTTTAGGACTTGAACGGATTGGCTTTGAGAAAGACCATGTTACATATAGTGTCTATGAACAATATCGCAAAGAATTAAAAGCAAACCTTGTTCCCACCTCAGGTATCGTCGAAAAGCTACGCTTGATAAAGACGGATGATGAGATTAGTATTTTACAAGCTGCTGCAAAAATTGCTGATGATGCCTTTGAACATATTCAAAGCTATATTAAACCAGGTGTCAGGGAAATTGATGTTTCAAATGAATTGGAATTCTTTATGAGAAAGCAGGGAGCTACCTCTTCTAGTTTTGATATTATTGTTGCTTCAGGCTACCGTTCTGCTCTACCACACGGTGTAGCATCTGAGAAAGAGATTCAGTCTGGAGAGCTGGTTACTTTGGACTTTGGAGCTTTATATAAAGGATATTGTTCTGATATTACCCGTACGGTAGCTGTTGGAGAAATTAGCGAGGAACTGCGTGAAATCTATGATGTTGTTCTGCAGGCACAGTTGAAAGGTATGGAAGGTCTTAAGTCCGGTATAACAGGTAAGGAAGCAGATGCCCTAACGCGTGATTATATTAAGGAAAAAGGTTACGGAGAATACTTTGGCCATTCAACTGGACATGGAATTGGTTTAGATGTCCATGAAGGACCTGGCCTTTCGTTCCGTTCTGATATGGTGCTTGAAGAGGGAATGGTAGTAACCGTTGAGCCTGGAATATACGTACCAAACGTCGGAGGCTGCCGGATCGAAGATGATACGGTCATTACAAGCGCCGGTAACAACCGTTTGAGCACATCTACTAAAGAACTTATTTCATTGTAAAAGATATAGAAGGAGGAAAAATATATGATTTCAGTTAATGATTTTAGAACAGGTCTCACCATTGAAGTGGATGGAGATATCTGGTCAGTAATGGATTTTCAGCATGTGAAACCAGGAAAAGGGGCTGCATTTGTACGGTCTAAGTTACGTAACCTGAGAAACGGAAATATTCAGGAAAAAACCTTCCGTGGAGGCGAAAAGGTAGAACGTGCTCATATTGAAAACCGTAAAATGCAATATCTATACGCCAATGGAGATATGCATGCATTTATGGATATGGAAACTTATGACCAAGTAGAAATTCCATCATCCGTGCTTGAAAACCAGTTGAACTATCTGAAAGAAAATATGGAGGTACAGATCCAGTCTTATCAGGCAGAGACCATTGGTGTAGAGCTTCCTAAAAACGTTGAATTAAAAGTAGTGGAAACGGAACCAGGGATTAAAGGGGATACCGCAAGCGGCGGGACCAAATCTGCAACCCTGGAGACAGGTTTGACTGTGCAGGTACCTTTCTTTATTAATGAAGGTGAGAATCTGTTGATCAGTACTACAGATGGAAAATATGTTTCACGTGCATAACAAATAGAGAGGCTCTTTTAAAGCTCATCCCTTCATTGGGATGAGCTTTTTTTAATAGAGAAAATCTATTTTATATCTCTTAAATTGTCATAAGAGATGAGATAGAACATACATATGAAGTAAACCAATTAAAGGAGCAGAACAGGATGGAGGAGATTATCAGGTTGTTTCCCGATCACTTCCAAATCCTCTTAAAAAGGAAAGTGAATTGGAAGACAATTCAAGAAATACGCTTACGAATCAATCAGAAAATTGAGGTTCTTGATGCCAGGAAAAATGAAGTAGTAGAGGGGCCGCTTGTTACATCGGTAGATCTATCCTACGTATTGAATCAGATCAGTCAGTTTTCGCTCTACCGATTTAAAGATGAATTAAAAGAGGGCTTCATAACTATTCAAGGAGGTCACCGTGTAGGGTTAGCCGGAAAGGCTAATACGGTAAACCATCAGGTTGAGACACTAAAACATATTGCATTTATGAATATTCGTGTGGCCAAGAATACTACAGGACAGATTAATCAACTAATCCCTTATTTATATCGGGATGGTAGATGGACAAGTACTTTGATTATAGGACCCCCACATTCAGGTAAGACCACTTTATTAAGGGAGTTGGCCCAGAGGATTGGTTCAGGTCACGAGGCTCAAGGAGCAAGTAAAGTGGCCATTGTGGACGAGCGGTCTGAGATAGCTGCCAGTCTTCGTGGAGTCCCCCAACTAGATGTAGGAGAACGTACAGATGTTATGGATGCCTGTCCTAAAGCAGAAGGCATGATGATGATGATACGTTCGATGTCTCCAGAGGTATTAATCGTCGATGAAATTGGCGGGGCAGCTGATGCGAATGCGATTAGGGAAGCGACTTTTACTGGAGTTGAAGTTATATGCAGCATTCATGGAACGAGTATAACAAACGTTCAGAAACGGCCCTCAGCTAAAGAATTGATAGAAGATGGAGTGTTTGAACGGTATATTGTTCTGGAACGGTTAAGCCCGAATAATGCTGGGTCTGTCACCGTTTTAGACGAGTGTGGACTGCCCATAGCTCATTGGAAGGGGAGGGAATTGCATGGAGTGGATTGGGGCCGTGCTCATCCTAACAGTAACAACACTAGCCGGTTTTGATATCGCAGCCCGGTTTAAGCAAAGACCGGGACATATACGGCAGTGGAAAAATGCTTTGCAAATGATTGAAGCAGAAATGGTCTACGGGCAGTCCTCCTTATGGGAAGTCTGTGAGAATTTAGCCAGACACTTACCGCCGCCAACCTCTCAGTTTTTTGAAAAAATTAACCAGGTTCAAGAACCTTGTTCGGATTTTGCTTCTTTATGGGAAGCCCGATTGAAAAAGCATTGGTCTTCGAATGCGATGGGGAAAAGTGAATGGGAGATTTTACTGCAGTTTGGGCGCACCTTAGGCCAGCATGATCTGGAACAGCAGCAGAAACAAATTCAATTGGCACTCCTTCACTTAGATCGAGAACTCCAGGAAGCTTTGGATGGAGTCGAGCAGTACCAGAGGATGGCTCGTGGTATGGGTATATTAAGCGGCCTGCTTGTCATCATATTAATTATTTAAAGGGGGAAGAGCCATTGTGCTGCAAGATGCCACGATACTTTTTCAAATTGCCGGTGTAGGGATTATTGTCGCGATGATACACAGTATTCTAAAGCAAATGGGAAAAGAGGAGATTGCGCAGGCGGTCACGCTCACAGGATTCATCATAGTCCTGTTCATCGTTTTGTACCGGCTCGCTGATTTATTCCAAGAAATTAAATCAGTTTTTCTTTACCAGGGGTAGGAAGTTATGGATATTATACAAATTGTGTCTTTAGGACTAGTAGCGGCCTTATTAATTATCTTATTAAAAGAGCATAAATCCTCGGCCGCTTTTCTGCTCCTTTTGTTTACCGTCATCATTATCTTTTTATCCATTCTGGATCAGGTCAAACATATATTTGCACTTCTTTCCTATATGGCTGAACAAGCACAGGTGGAACCCTTTTACTTCAAGACCATTTTGAAAATTATAGGAATCGCTTATATTGCAGAATTTGGGGCTCAATTAATCAGAGATGCTGGGTTGAATTCATTAGCTTCTAAAGTTGAACTGGCAGGGAAATTATTCATATTAATGCTTGCGATTCCTATCGTCACTGCAGTAATAGAGACCATCCTAAACTTTATTCCTGGATACTTAGGATAAGATAGCGAGGTAGGAAATGAAACGTTTATCTTTCATAGTCTGTTTATTCCTAGGCATCGTTTGTTTTCCCTTGATCTCATCGGCTTCCCAAAATCCTGAAGCACCCCCTGCCATGTTAGATTACATTTCTACGGAAGAGCTTGAGAATAGCTGGGAGGAGCTCGACCAGGATTATGGAGATTACATGCCCTCCTTCAATATGAAAAACTTTCGTGAATATATTCAAAACGAGGGATCGCTTAAGACATCGGACTGGTTCACAGGAATCCTTCAATTCTTCTTTCAAGAGTTGATGCTGAATGGTAAATTGCTGGCCTCTCTATTGTTTTTAACTCTATTCAGTACTTTACTCCAATCGGTTCAGAATTCATTCGAAAATCCAGTAATTAGTAAAATCGCTTATCTAGTTGTTTATCTCGTGCTGCTTACACTGGCCCTGGAAAGCTTTAGGCAGGTGATTGATTACACGATAGAGGCAATCGACAGAATGAGCAGCTTTATGATCGGATTGCTTCCACTTTTGCTGGGAATTATGGCATCATTCAGTCATTTAATGTCTATATCTTTTTTTCATCCAATTATAGTGGCTCTCGTTCAGTCCAGTGGTCTTCTAGTGAAATTCCTTTTAATACCTTTATTTACTTCTTCTGCTTTGCTTTTGATTGTTGGGTCGCTCAATGAGACTTATAAAGTAGATCAGCTTGCAGAGCTATTAAGGAAAACCGGCTTAGCAGTCATGGGAATTTTTTTAACTATTTTTTTAGGAGTTATATCTGTTCAAGGGACGGTCACAGCTGTTCAGGATGGTGTGACGATGAAAACGGCAAGATTTGTAACAGGAAATTTTGTGCCCGTCGTAGGCCGCTTGTTTACGGATGCCACAGATACCATACTAGGTGCCTCTCTCGTTTTGAAAAATACTTTGGGGATTGCAGGAGTAGTTATTCTGCTCGGAATTGCGGTTTTTCCAGCACTTAAAGTTTTCGCTATTGCCATCATTTATAAAATTGCTGCTGCTTTATTACAGCCGCTAGGAGATGGCCCTATCATACGAGCCATGGATGTAGTGAGCAGACATATCATGTATGTATTTGCTGCATTGTTAATGGTTTCCATGATGTTTTTTCTAGTTATAGTCATTATGGTGGCAGCCAGCAACATAACCATGATGGTTAGATGAGGGTGTGAAGGATGAATCTTTTTATAGAGTGGATTACAAGAATTGTTTTATTTCTGCTGTTAGCGATTGTTGCCGATGCACTTCTTCCATCAGGATTGATGAAGAAATACGCTCGTCTGGTTCTATCCGTGCTTCTCTTATTAATATTTCTAGGGCCTTTATTACAACTATTGAAGATAAATCCAGAGCAGCTAATGAAAAAAGCGGAGTACGCGATGAATGAAGAGATGGAAGTTGATTCCCTGGACGATAGTATTGAAGAAAAGAAAAAAGAAATACTTGAAGGACAAGATGCATATAAATTAGAACAAGTTACCCAATCATTGTCAGCTGAGCTTAAAGATCCGCTCAAGGAGCAGAATTTGCAGCTGGTGGATCTGGAAATGAGCTTTCTTCAAGAACCGTATCAAATGGATACACTGGACAAGCTGGTCCTAACACTTACTCCTCTTGAAGAAAGTAAGACTGTTGAGAATGTTTCTATATCCATCATGGAGAAACAGGCCCCCAAGGAGGAGAAACAGCTTGACAGTATTCAGGACTGGGTCTCCAAATACTTGGAATTAGACAAAGCACAAATAGAAATCCGCTGGGAGGAAGAGGATGAATAAATGGTGGAGTAAATTATTAGAACCTTTGTCTTCTAAAGAAGGAAAAAAGATTAATAAGCCTAAATATTTTATAGGTCTTGGATTAATTGGCGTTCTGATCATTCTCTCAAGCAACTGGTTCCAGAGTAACGAACCCGCTCCGCCTGCACAAGGCGAAACGGCAGAAAAATCAGCAATATCCTCTGATGCAAACGATGCACCTGAATTAACGGACTCGATAAACCAATTGGAAAAGGGATATGAAAAACAATTAAAACCACTGCTGGAGAACATCGAAGGGGTAAGTTCAGTCGATATTATGATTAATCTATCAGCCACTCATGAAAAAGTGTATGACAAAAATTTAATTATAGGAAAGCAGACCACTAAGGAAACAGATAAGAATGGAGGGGAAAGAGAGATTGAAGATTATTCAAAGGAACAGCAGTTAGTCCTGGTCCGCCAAGGAGACCGTGAAGTTCCTTTACTAACAAAAACGACCAAACCAGAGGTCAGTGGTGTATTCGTCACCGCTAAGGGGGTCGATCAAATTCAAGTTAAAGGGTGGGTGGTCGAAGCTGTATCCAGAGTCTTAGACGTACCCAGTCATCGGATTTCTGTCTTGCCTAAACAATAAGGAGGGGTTATCTTGGTTAAAAAACAAACCGTTTGGTTACTTACGATGTTAAGTCTGTTAATTGTATTGAGTGTCTATTACATGACGTCCCCTGATAATGGAGAGATGGCCTTTATTCAAGAAGATGGTTGGACAGAAGTGAATGAGGATGGAAACAATGCAGAAAATGCGGAAGGAGTGGAAACTTCTGCTGACGGATCCGTTATTTCACAGGTTTCAACAGAGGAGCTATTCGCCGCTATCCGCTTAGAAAAACAAAACGAGAGAGATCAGCTTCAGGAACAGCTTTCAGAAATCGTAGCTTCGAGTAATTTTACTACACAGGAAAAAAATGAAGCTTTAGAAAAAATGGAAACGATTAAGGAGAATCAATCTAAAGAATCTATATTAGAAAATACTATTCAGGCAAGTGCTCCATATGAAGATGTTTTAGTTCGAGCAGAAGACGAGGTCGTCCATGTCACATTAAAAGCTGAAGAATTATCAAAGTCTGAAACCAATCAAATTATCCAGATGGTTTCAGATGAGTTTGGAGAAAAACGCGTGCAAGTTCAATTCCAACCGACTAAATAATCGCAAGCCCCTAACCTAAATGGTAAGGGGCATTTTTTATGAGTTATTAAATTGAACAGGGGACTAATGCCCTGTTTTTACATTCATGCACGGGGTTAGAATAAACCGCTTCCAAACAGGAAGTTGCAGTCAAGTGGTATTATGTCGTAAAATGTTAAGAGGAATTACTAATATCAGTTATAAAAAAGTTATGTACATAAAGGAGTGCCAACTATGTTAAAGGTGCAGGAAATACGTGAATTAATTAAACTTATCGATCAATCAAACATTGATGAATTCTGCTATGAATCCAATGGAACCAAAGTCTCCATGAAAAAGGAACAAGGTCCGCCAGTGTCAGAGCCTGTAAAAGTACAGGAATCTGTTCAAGCACCAGCCCCATCGCAAGATCAGAAGAATGAGCCGGTTAAGCAGGAAGTACAGGAGCAAGCGGAACCGGAAGAAGCAGGTAAGAAGGAACAGCAGGAAGCTAATTATGATGCGGAAGTTACTTCCCCTATGGTCGGGACCTTTTATCAATCGCCTTCTCCAGATCAGGGAGCTTATGTTCAGGTCGGAGATCAAGTGAAAGAGGACAGCGTTGTTTGCATTGTAGAAGCGATGAAGTTATTCAATGAAATAGAAGCGGAAGTCAGCGGTGAAATCGTCGAGATTCTTGCAAAAGACGGTGAACTCGTAGAATACGGACAACCATTATTCCGCGTAAAGTCTAAGTAACGGGGGATGAGATTTTGATTAAAAAAGTTTTAATAGCCAATAGAGGAGAAATAGCTGTTCGAATTATCCGCGCCTGCAAAGAGATGGGAATTGAAACGGTAGCGGTTTATTCTGAAGCAGATAAAGAGGCTCTTCATGTACAGCTGTCTGATGAAGCTTACTGTGTAGGACCAAAGTTAAGTAAGGATAGTTATTTGAATTATACAAATATCATGAGTGTAGCCACTCTTTCGGAAACAGATGCGATCCACCCTGGGTACGGTTTTCTCTCAGAGAATGCTGAGTTCGCGGAAATGTGTGAAGAATGTAATATCACGTTCATTGGCCCCTCTTCCTACGCCATTCAGAAAATGGGAACAAAGGATGTCGCACGTGAAACGATGAGAGAAGCGGGTGTACCTATAGTTCCCGGTTCAGAAGGTATCATTAAGAATGAAGCGGAAGGATTAAAAATTGCTGAAGAAATTGGTTACCCTGTCATTATCAAAGCCACAGCAGGTGGAGGTGGTAAGGGAATACGAGTGGCCCGAGACGAAGATGATCTTAAAACGGGTATTCGAATGACTCAACAGGAAGCTGAAACTGCCTTCGGTAATCCAGGGGTATATATTGAAAAATATATTGAGAATTTCCGCCACGTAGAAATTCAGGTATTAGCCGATAACCATGGGAATGCCGTCCATTTGGGAGAACGTGACTGTACCATCCAAAGAAGGCTCCAGAAACTAATTGAAGAAACACCTTCTCCGGCAGTTACACCAGACATCCGGGAAAAAATGGGAGATGCTGCAGTGAAGGCTGCTCTAGCTGTCAATTATTCAGGAGCTGGGACAGTCGAGTTTATTTTTGATAAAGAAGAACAAGAATACTATTTTATGGAAATGAATACTCGGATACAAGTCGAACATCCTGTAACAGAGATGGTAACAGGAGTAGATTTAATCAAAGAGATGATTCAAATCGCCAACAATGAAAAACTCTCCTTTACCCAGGAAGAAATTACATTTGAGGGATGGGCGATTGAATGCCGTATTAATGCTGAAGATCCATTCAAGAATTTCATGCCTTCCGCAGGGCGTATTGATATGTATCTTCCTCCAGGAGGATTTGGCGTACGTGTTGATTCTGCAGCTTACCCAGGGTATATGATCCCTCCTTATTATGATTCAATGGTGGCTAAGCTCATTGCTTATGGACGAGATCGCGACGAGGCGATTCAAAGGATGAAACGTGCGCTGGATGAATTTATTATAGAAGGGGTACACACAACAATTCCATTCCATCAGCGTATGATGGAGCATGAAATTTTTGTGGGCGGAGACTTTAACACAATGTTTCTTGAGAAATATACTATAATGAAGGATGAAGAATAAAAGGGGTGGTCATTATGAGTGAGAAGCAATTGTTGAATGTGACGGACGGATCGACACTTGGTAACATTGAGATTGCTCCTGAAGTCATAGAAGTAATTGCAGGTATAGCTGTTTCTGAAGTGGCCGGCGTAGCTTCCATGCGTGGTAATTTCGCTTCTGGTGTAGTTGAGCGTTTAGGGAAAAAAGATCACGGTAAAGGTGTTAAAGTTGAACTTACAGAAGATGGGATTCTTATAGATGCCTTTGTTGTGATGGACTATGGAATTTCAATTCCTGATACGGCTCAAAAAATACAGGACAATACTCGTCAAGCACTCAAAAATATGACAGCACTCGAGATTAATGAAATAAATGTCCATATTGTAGGAGTACAAATTGAAGCAAAAGAAGACGAACTCGTCAGTGAAGAATTTTAGCAGGAGGCCGGAAAAGGGGAACTGTTTCCCTTTCCGGCCTTTTCATCTTCTATACTGAGCTTGTTTAATCCTCACATTGGAATAGCTTTTATTGTACTAAAATGTTATTATGCAAACGGATATTACCTAAAAGGAGAATGAACATGAAACGACGCGCAGCACGAGAAAAGGCTTTTCAGGCGCTTTTTCAAGTCAACAATAGTGAGATCGATATCGAGGAAGCTATTCAGCATGTTATCGAAGAGCCTGTGGTCGATGCTTTTATGCATGATTTGGTACACGGTGTGGCAAATCATCAGTCGGAGATTGACCAATGGATCTCGGACAACCTGGTAAATTGGACTTTTTCTCGCCTTCCGAAGGTAGAAAAGACAGTCTTAAGAATGGCAGCCTACGAAATAAAGTACAATGAAGATGTTCCATCACAAGTAGCGATCAACGAAGCCGTTGAATTAGCAAAAATTTTCGGGGAAGAAGAGTCCGGAAAGTTTGTGAACGGTGTACTTTCTAAAATGATATAAATGCAGATAAGGGGGATGCGAGATGTCAGCTGAAGTAATTTATGGAAAACAGTTAGCAGAAGAACTCCGTGAAGAAATGAAGGAAGAAGTTAAAGGATTAAAGGAAAATGGAATTTACCCGAAATTAGTAGTAGTTATAATTGGCGAGGACCCGGCATCGATGTCTTATGTAAGAGGAAAACAGAGGGCATCTGAAAAAGTAGGACTGGACTCTGAACTAATTGAACTGCCTGAAACGACATCTGAACAAGAATTGTTAGAACTTATCGACCGGCTTAACCAGGATCAAACGGTTCATGGAATATTGGTTCAACTGCCTCTTCCTGACCAAATTGCCGACCAGAAAGTTATTGAAGCCATTGACCCTTCTAAAGATGTAGATGGCTTCCATCCTAGTAATGTTGGGAAGATGATGACAGGACAAGAGACCTTTTACCCTTGTACTCCCTACGGTATCTTAGTAATGCTTAAACGTGCAGAAATCAGCTTGGAAGGCAAGCATGTTGTGATTATTGGCAGAAGTAATTTAGTTGGCAAGCCGGTAGGACAACTTCTGCTGAACGAGAATGCTACAGTAACTCATTGCCATTCCCGAACCAAAAATTTACAGGAGCATACAAGAAAAGCGGATATATTAATTGTGGCTGCTGGAAAACCAGGTTTGATTTCAGCCGAAGATATTAGCGAAGGTGTAGTCG
>NZ_JBAPTY010000015.1:0-6463 GCF_049282395.1 Halobacillus sp.
GAGCCACAGAGTTTGTTTTTCCAAAAATTATTTTTCCTAAAGAAGAAACGGCCTTTCTTGTGATGCACTTTGCCAGTGCGTTATTGAATATGGAGGGATCACGCGGGTTTAAAGCGTTAGTAGTCTGCTCAAGCGGCATAGGAACCGCGAAAATCTTAGCTGCTAAGCTTAAGAAACAATTCTTGGAGATTGAAGAAGTGGATCACCAGTCCATGTTCGACTTAGATGATATTGCTAAAGAGGATTATGACCTCGTCGTATCTACGCTCCCGCTCGATAATATCGAGGATTATGTACTAGTGAATCCGATGCTTCCGAATTCTGACACTCAGAGGCTGGAACACCGAATTAGGAAACTGAAGATTATGGACAGTATGAAGCCGTTCAAAGAAAATGTGGCAGAAGAAGATGAAACACTGCAGACCATACAGGATTCTGTAGGCGGGATTCAGCGCTATGCTGCAGCCGTCGGACAGTTATTGAACGGACTGGGTGTGTTCAATCATTCAAGTTTATCTAAAAAAGAAATTCTATATGATGCGTGCCTCCAGTTACAGAATAAAAACATGCTGACAGAAGCGGAAGCCATAACAGAAGCTTTAGTGAACAGAGAAACGGTGGGAGGACTCGGGATACCTGGAACTACTCTTACCTTGTATCATACCAGGCAACCAGCAATTCATGAGCCGTCCTTCACCATTATCAAGCTGAACGAAGCCGTTCAGGTTGTCGGGATGGATGGCGAAATGATGCCTTCGTCCGTGCTTATCCTTATGCTTGCTCCTCAGGACATGAGTAAGGAGGGGTTGGAGGTTATCAGTTTCTTAAGTTCCCTGCTTATTGAGGAGCCTGAAGTTATCAGGGTGTTTGAAAAAGAGGAAGAAGAAGAAATTAAGAATTATGTATCTAACCAGCTTCATCAATTCTTTAAGAAGAAAATATCTTAATTATAGAGGAGAATGAAAATGTCTGATAATATTTTAACGTCCAACACGATCGAATTGAATGCACAGTTCAGCTCTAAAGAAGAAGCGATCCGCTATGTAGGAGGGTTGCTTCATAATGGTGGTTATGTAGAAGAAGCTTATATTGAAAAAATGATGGAAAGAGAAGAAGTGACTTCTACCTTTATGGGAAACTACGTAGCCATCCCACATGGTACGGAAGATGCGAAGAAATCAGTGAAAGAAACAGGTCTTGCTGTAGTAACCGTTCCAGATGGCGTTGATTTTGGTGATGGCAATATCGTGAAATTGCTCATTGGAATTGCTGGAAAAGGGGACGAGCACCTTCAGATCCTTTCCCAAATTGCCATTGTATGTTCAGAAGAAGAGAACATCGATACCATTCTAAAAGCTCAATCGAAAGAAGAAATTATCAGTATCTTTAATGAGGTGAATTAAAGATGAAAGCCGTTCACTTTGGAGCAGGAAATATCGGAAGAGGTTTCATTGGAGCGCTGTTATCTCAGGCAGGGTATGAAACCATATTTGTAGATGTGAATGGGGAGTTAATCGATGAACTAAACCGGAAAAGGTCCTATCAGGTGGATCTTGCCGGTACAGATCGTTCGCTTGAAGTTACCAATGTATCAGGGCTCAACAGCATCAACGATGAACAGGCAGTTATTGAGGCTATTCAAGAAGCTGAGATTATTACTACAGCTGTCGGACCCAACATTCTGTCTGCGATTGCACCTGTCTTAGCCCAGGGTCTCCTTCAGAAAGAAGATAAAGGAAACGTGATTGCCTGCGAAAATATGGTAGGCGGCAGTGACATTTTGAAAAAACATGTTCTTGAACACGCAGGTGCTGACCAAAAAGATTGGATCAGAGAGAATATCGGCTTTCCGAATTCAGCTGTGGATCGGATTGTACCGGACCAGCACCAGGATGATCTATTAACGGTAAAAGTGGAGCCTTATTTTGAATGGGTAGTAGAAACAACCGCTATTAAAGGGAGTCGTCCGGAAATCAAGGGAATTACGTATGTTGAGGATTTGACCCCTTACATCGAGCGTAAACTTTTCACAGTGAACACAGGGCATGCAGTGGCTGCCTATTTAGGGAAATTCCATGGTCACGAGACGATAAAGCAGGTTATGGACGAGCCGGCTATTAAAGAGAAAATCCGAGGAGCCCTTCAGGAATCAGGAGCGGTTCTGATCGAAAAATACAAATTTGATGAGGAAGTGCATCACGAATATATTGAAACGATTCTCAGCCGTTTCGAAAACCCGGACTTATCAGATGAAGTTACCCGTGTCGGACGAGCACCAATTCGAAAACTCGGACCTAATGACCGTCTTGTGCAGCCGGCCGTTTCTTATCTGGACTACATGAAGAAAGATCCGGTACGTCTTGCAGAGGTTATAGCAGCTGCTTTATTCTACAAGAACGAGCAGGATCAGGAAGCCGTAGAGCTGCAGAAACGTATAGATGAAAAAGGAAGAATCAATGTCTTTCAGGAAATCGCTGAGTTGGACAATGACCATCGACTTGTCAAAGCTGTTGAAGCGCAGATCCATCATTTAGAAAAATAAGTACTAAAAAACCTCCAGAGGGATTTTAATCCTTCGGAGGTTTTTTGTCTTTTATTTGTTTGTGTTTCTTTAAGGCTTGAATCACCTCTTCTTGATGATTACCGATAAAATCAAGGCCGTAATGATATTGGCCGCGAGCTGGTTTCATCCATATGACTTCCGCTGTGAAAGAAAGATCGTGACCGGCTAGTGAGGTGGCGACAAATAAGTGGACGGTTTTGCTAGTGGGGATATGTACATCTGAAGCTAGTCTCATACCTCCAGGACTAATGTCTATGACACTGCCGGATCCCATGGAGGAATTGACCGGTTTCTTGTCTACCTTAATTAGTTTAAAGCCAGCGGAGAGAGGCTCCTCGAAGGTGTATCGCAATGTTTCATTTCTTCGGTATCGCATTAAATCGACCTTTCTGGCTTAGACATCTTTTAATTGAAAATACCAAAATATTCTTGAAAAAGCAATCTATCGTTTTATGAGCTGTTCACTTTAACTTGTGTGTGAAAATTCTGATACAATAATAGGTGAATATGTTTACATAAAAGAAAGGGGAACGTTATGAATACTCTCCATAAAACATGGGATTTAGAAACGATTTTTGAAGGAGGCAGTGAATCTGAACAGCTTCATAATTATGTTCTGAAAACAGAACAGGAAATCAGCAAGCTTGAAAGCCTTGTACACTCATTCACATCGCCCAAAAATACCGACCAGACAAAAGAACTCTCCGAGGTTGTGGATCAAATCCAACTGGTAACAAAACGACTGGGAGAAATCGGGGCATTCATCAGCTGTTTGAATGCTCAGAATGTAAATGATAAAAAAGCAGGGGCCTGGCAGTCCAGAAAGAATGAACTTAGCGCTGCGTTTGGAAATCTGCTTACCGAATTCGATCAGAGATTAGTCCAGACGGATGAAGATGTATGGAAATCGTTGCTAAAACATACTCCATTTCGTCAGTTGGATTTTATCCTTGATGAACGACGAAAAGCTGCCAAGGATAAATTGGAACTGCGCCAAGAATCACTGATTAACGATTTGGGTATTGATGGATACCATGCATGGGGGCAAATGTATGATGCCATTGTTGGGAAATTAGATATTACTCATGAAGGAAAGACGCTTTCCGTAGGACAGGCCTCAAACTTGCTCGACTCACCCGACCGCGCCGTTCGTAAAGAAGTTTTTGATAAGCTGCAGAACACCTGGAAAGCGCAGACGGATCTATTCAGTGAGACATTGAATCATTTGTCCGGTTTCAGGCTTCAAACATATAAATATCGGGGGTGGGAGCGGGTACTGAAAGAACCGCTTGAGTACAATCGAATGAGTGAAAAGACCTTGAACACGATGTGGGAGACGATCACCAAATACAAAAAACATTACCTTCCTTATTTAAAAAGAAAGGCGCATATGCTTGGCTTAGAGCGTTTAAGTTTTTACGATGTGGAAGCTCCTGTAGGCTCAACGGAACAGACAATGAGTTTTCAACAAGGAGCGGAGTTTATTACTCAGCAATTCCGTTCGTTCAGTCCTAAGATGGCAGATTTTGCAGAAATGGCTTTTGAAAGGCGCTGGATCGAAGCAGAAGATCGTTCGGGTAAAAGGCCTGGAGGCTTTTGTACCAGCTTTCCTGACAGCGGACAGACAAGAATCTTTATGACTTATTCCGGTACACCATCTAATGTTGCCACGCTGGCCCATGAGCTGGGACACGCCTATCATCAGCACGTAATGGATGATCTGCCTGCCCTGAATCAGGGATACGCTATGAACGTGGCTGAGACGGCTTCAACATTTGCGGAGATGATTGTTTCTGATGCAGCCGTGAAGCATGCGGCCAACGACACCGAAAAATTGACGCTGCTTGAAGATAAAGTTCAGAGAAGTATTGCTTTCTTTATGAACATCCACGCTCGTTTCTTGTTTGAAACCAGATTTTATGAAGAACGTAAAAAGGGAGTGGTTTCAGCTGAACGCTTAAACGAACTTATGGTTGAGGCACAGAAGGAAGCTTATGAAGATGCACTCGATGAGTACGATCCAACCTTCTGGGCGTCCAAACTTCATTTCCACATTACAGATGTACCATTCTATAATTTCCCTTATACGTTTGGTTATTTGTTCAGCATGGGTATTTACGCGAAAGCTCTAAACTCAGACAGTAATTTTGAAAATGACTACATTGCCCTGTTGCAGGATACGGGTCGTATGACGACAGAAGATCTAGCGGCTAAGCATCTGGGTGTAGATTTAGAGAAGCCTGAATTCTGGGAACAAGCTCTGGATCTTTGTATGAAAGATCTAAATGATTTTATGGAGCTTAGCGCAAAACAAAGGAACGATTAACGAGGAGGGATTCAAATGGAAGAGAAGCTTATTCCTGAAGCTGAAAAGCAGCAGCGAGTAGATGAATTAGAAGGCTGGAAATTGACGGATAACAAGTTTATTGTTAAACGCTATCGCTTTGAAGACTTTCTTTCCGGCATCCGTTTTGTTAATCTCGTGGCCGAATATTCGGAAGATATTCAGCATCATCCTTTCATCAGTATCGACTATAAAGTGGTCACCATGAAGCTGACTTCGTGGAATGCCAAGGGACTTACGGAACTTGATCTGGCATGTGCAGAAAAATATGATATTTTATACAGCAATATAAAGTAAGGATAAGAAAGACCAGTGGAAGGAAAAAATATACTGGTCTTTCTTAAGTTATGGTAAGAATAAAGTTCTTCCACAACAGGGCCGGATTGTTGAAGACTCCGTTTCGAGATATCTTTGGTCCGATGCTAATATAGAGAGGGGTTGGCTACGGAAACATCTCGCTTTCCTGCGGCCCTACACGATGTAGGGTCGATCGACGTTGCCACAGGACGTGGTGATTTTAGTCGATCCTCCTTTTTACCAGAAGCCTCCTCGGTCGCTTCACTCCCTGTGGGGTCTCGCCTAGCTCCTTCTCCCGTGGGAGTCTCGACGTTTCCTTCGCCAACCCAGCCACGTGAGAATAACGGACTCTTTTCAAGAGAGAAAGCTCTTTTCCTAAATAGGTACTAAAATGCTTCTATAATAAGCTTTTTCGCGTCGTTATAGCATGAAAATAACTTCATCACCCCATGCTTTTTTTCTCATCAAGCAAACAGTGTGTGAGGTAGTTTCGAGTCTCAGAGTTAGCCAGGTCCGGAGGGGGACGATGAAGACTCCTGTGGGATGAACATGAGAGGTAAGATCCCGGAAGGCGAAGCCTGAGGAAGCTTACCACATGCCCACGGAAAGCGAAATCGTCCCCCGTAGGACCAAATTCACAAAAAAAGTCTCGAAACTGAGTGTTCAAGTATCGGGACCTGCTTATTAAAATTAACAACAACGTTGAACATATATGCTAAAGGAGGGAATGGAATGACGGTGGTGAAAATTGCGATATGGATCGATGTTCCGATCGAGTTTTGTTTTGACATCGCCAGAAATATCAGCCTCCATCCTCAGTCAGTCCCTCATACAAAAGAGAAGGCAGTAGCCGGAGTGACGGATGGATTAATACATGAAGGAGAAACCGTGACGTGGGAAGCCATTCATTTAGGGATCCGGCAGACTTTGACAGCTCGGATCATTTCCATGAATCCGCCTTATGAGTTCGTGGACCGCATGGAAGAAGGGGCTTTTCAATCTCTTATCCACGTTCATCTCTTTAAGGAACAGAACGGGGGCACGCTTATGACGGACATTTTACAATTCGAATCTCCATTTGGTCCTGTTGGAAAAGCTTTAAATCGATTGTTTCTAAAAAAGTATATGACAAACTTCCTCGCTCGCCGATCAGAAAATCTAAAGCAGATCGCAGAAGATGAGTATGTGAGGGCAGGCAGGCCCGGCGTCTAGTTTATCTAAAAAACCTGAATTAAATTAAAAGCTATTGCAGATTGGAA
>NZ_JBAPTY010000016.1:0-2266 GCF_049282395.1 Halobacillus sp.
TGGGCTGGAGTAAAGTCGTTGGCTTCCAAACCCGTAATCCGGTTCACCGCGCCCATGAATATATTCAGAAAGCGTCCCTGGAAACCGTAGATGGGCTGTTCTTAAATCCACTCGTCGGTGAAACGAAGAGCGACGATATTCCGAGTGATGTAAGGATGAAGAGCTACCAGGTCCTGCTTGAAAATTATTACCCGGCGAATCGTGTCGTGCTTGCAGTCTTTAGTGCGGCCATGCGCTATGCCGGTCCACGTGAAGCCATTTTTCACAGTCTTGTCCGTAAGAATTTCGGCTGCTCTCACTTCATTGTCGGCCGTGACCACGCTGGAGTAGGTGATTACTACGGAACTTACGACGCTCAGAAAATCTTTAGTCACTTTACAGAAGACGAACTGGGCATAACACCGATGTTCTTTGAACACAGCTTCTACTGCCAGGCATGTGAAGCGATGGCTTCCCACAAGACGTGCCCGCATGATGCTGAACACCACGTCATTCTTTCCGGTACAAAAGTACGTGAACTGCTCAGAAATGGCGAAAAACCGCCGAAAACGTTCAGCCGTCCCGAGGTCGTTGAGACGCTGATTGAAGGACTACGAGATAAACAAACTACTGACTCATAACGGAAAGGGTGATGGATATGGGATCCAATCTCACGTGGCATGATGCTGCAGTAAATGTAAACGATTATCGAAAGAAGAACGGACACCATAGCGGAGTCCTTTGGCTGACCGGTCTATCTGGATCCGGGAAATCAACCATTGCGAACTTAGTCAATAAGCAGCTGTTCCAGAAAGGGCTGCAAACGTACTTACTGGATGGGGATAACATTCGTCAGGGGCTGAATAACGATCTCGGCTTTTCAGCAGAGGACCGAAAAGAAAATATCCGCCGGATCGGCGAGGTCGCGAAGCTCTTTGCTGACAGCGGATCAATCGTTCTGACGGCTTTTATCTCTCCTTATCAAGAGGATCGCGATCAGGTAAGAAAGTTGTTTAACCAAGGCGAATTTCTGGAAGTCCACGTGGATTGTCCTGTAGAAGAGTGTGAAAAACGCGATCCAAAAGGGTTGTACGAGAAAGCAAGAAAAGGGGAAATCAAAGGCTTTACCGGTGTAGATGCTCCTTATGAAGCACCCGTTTCCCCTGAGCTCAGATTAGAATCCGGCAGTCTGGATGAACAGGCATGTGCGGACCGGCTTGTTGCTTTCTTAATCGAAAAGGGGTGGGTCAAAGGATGAGCAAAGTATTTATCGTTGGTGCAGGACCGGGAGATGTGGATTTAATTACCGTCAAAGGGTTAAAGGCCATTCAGCAGGCAGACGTCATCCTTTACGACCGTCTTGTCAATCAGGAGCTTTTAGATGAAGCAGGGGATCGGACAGAGCTTGTATATTGCGGAAAGAGCCCGAATAACCACTCCCTCAGTCAAACGAGCATTAACGGCCTGTTATGTAAATTTGCCCTGCAGGGAAAAACAGTGACGCGTCTGAAAGGCGGCGATCCTTTCGTCTTCGGTCGGGGCGGTGAAGAGGCAGAGGCTTTATCCAAGCGCGGGATTCCATACGAAGTGGTTCCCGGCATCACTTCAGGAATTGCCGCTCCAGCCTATGCAGGCATCCCGGTCACTCACCGCGATTACAGCTCTTCGGTCGCTTTTATCTCGGGGGTCAGTAAGCTTGGAATCGACGAAGAAGACTACTGGGAAAGCGTCGTGAAAAGCATGGATACCCTTTGCATCTATATGGGCGTCAAAAAACTGCCTGATATTTGTGAAAGGCTGATTCGTCATGGACGTTCGGCTGACACACCGATCGCGCTTGTGCAGTGGGGAACAACGGAACACCAGCAAACGGTGACGGGTACCGTTTCCACAATTGTAGAAAGAGCGAAAGGTATAGCCAATCCATCCATGATCGTCGTAGGGGAAGTGGTGAAACTTCGTGAGTCGCTGCAGTGGTTCGAATCACTTCCACAGCAGGAAGAAAGTCCGTTCCATCAAGTAGTGGGGTAAGAAGGAGGAAAAATATGCAGGCCGTATTATACGTGAGCCATGGAAGTCGAGTCGAGGAAACGAGGAAGGAAGCGGTCGCCTGTATTGAAAAAGCGCAGGCACATGTGAACGTTCCCTTATGGAAGATCTGCTACCTGGAGATTGCCTCACCTAATGTTGAAGATGGAGTAGAGGAACTGGTGCAAAAAGGGGCTACTGAGATTGCTGTTATTCCTGTGCTTCTTCTATCAGCGGGTCATTACTATAAGGACCTTCC
>NZ_JBAPTY010000017.1:0-10914 GCF_049282395.1 Halobacillus sp.
TAACTCCACCCTCTCGTTGGCCGGAGACTTATGCTTCTCCGTTACCACCGTCGATAATAGGAAAAACAACAGGACATTGTGGCGGACGTACTGGAGAAGGACAAGGAGTTGGTAGTACATCTCTTGGTTCACAGAATTCAGCTAAGAATTCAACCGTTACAGGGAATGAAGATTGAATACTTTGGCAAAGTCTTACAGTGATCTGAGCATCAAAAGTTGCTAGTTCGTCTGTATCTGTTCCATCATCGGTACAATCAAACGTACATACAAAGCAATCTGCATCTGAGTATGTTACATCCACATCAGTACCTTCTGGGGCGCACAATACCACTTGTTCACAGCGAGAGAATTCCAATTCCACTTCTTCTACAACCCCAGTTCCAGTGATAGGGATTAAGATTGTTACGGTGAAGTTCTTACGTAGAGTAACCACTTGAAGAATTGTTTCTACACCATCAATTACGAATGTACGGTTAGTGCGTTCTAGAACTTCGACACTATCAGGAGTAACCGTACATGTTACTGCTGCAGGATCAAAATCGGCACAAGTTACTCCATCTGGCAAATCAATGTCAGTCAGAGTTAGATCAAATGATGCTTCATTTAGAACCCAGTCGTACACCTTATCGACGTTAATACAGATTAATTCTTGACCACCACTTAAATTGTTTGCTTGCATAGTTGCAAACACCTCCAAGGAAAATTATTGTTCTTGCATTCGTATCATATGACTGCGATGGACATTTGGTACAGTGCATTAGCGGAACTCTGCAGAAATTTTATTGATAAGTACTTGAGTAAAACTGTGCTTTCTCCATAGTTTATTACTCTTTAACTAAATGGTGACAAATGTCTAGAAAAAATTTTTATGCGAGTTAAAGCAACTGGCATTTAAATGAAGAGGAGCAATCATTGAAGGATAAGGATAAAAATAAAAAAAGAAGCAGTTTGGAGAAATCCATGTTCTTCCAATATGCTTCTTTTTCTTGGGGGCAGATTTTACATATAAATGAAGAAATTAAAGACTCACTTTGATGAAAAGTGAGTCTTTAAAATATACGGACAAATTAATTTGCTGACAGACGAATGTTCTAATTTGAACGCAATTCAAATAAATTCGCGGTTAATTCCCTGATATGAACATTAGCTGATGAAGATTGTTCAATTTCATCCAGTTTACCAAAAAAATAATCAATTTCTTCTTTCCTCAAATAAGGGAATCGATACTTAATTTTATCCTTTTTTTCCGGTTTTAATGATGTGGGCTCCTGATCGAGGGGCGGACTTTTAACTTTAAGCTTGTTCAATAAGTGGATAATGTCTTTATAGGCGTATCCTCTTTTCACTCCCGCATAATAATCAGGTAGTGAAGTGGACCTGAGTCTTTCAGTAGCATGATCGCTTTTTTGGGTACCATAATAGCTATCAATGAACGAGAACAAGTCCTTCTCGGTTGATGCAATTAAACTTACTTCATTTGGTAAATCCACATCATACTTTCCCGATTTAAAAGGCATATAGGAGATAACTGGTTTCGCGAGCAAAGCCGCTTCAATACCTGTGGTGCAGCCATTGTGTATGACCATCTGGGACGCGAGTATCCAGTGAATTACATTACCAGCTTGAATAATTTTGACATTTTCACAACTCGATAAGGCCTTTCGATAGGACTGAACGTTCTCAGTCGGATGAGGTCTAATAATAATAGGTACGGTTGGATATTTTTCGCTTATCCTTCTGATTAACGTGATGAAAGAATAATAAAGTTTCTTTATATACAGAGACGAAGGGTTTGATGTCCCCTTCTTCTTCCCTCGCCTATGATTATAAAGTGAAAACCTTGTATTGATTAAAATAAATTCTCCGTGATTCGTCCTGAGGGAATTAGCTTTTTCTTCATACAGCCTTCTGAATTTTTCCTGTAATAAATCAAATCGAGGATTCCCTACTGCATAACATTTACCTTTCTCCCCCGGATACGCAGTACTAATTAGGTTTTGCTGGTACTCCCCCCAACAATATTCCTGTTCCACCAATCTCAATATCCCTTTATTCATCCTGTCTGATAAATAAGCTGTTTCATTATGAATGATCAGACCTTCCTCATCTAACTCCACTAGAGTATGACCTAATCTCTTGGCGCTGGTCAGGATCCTTTTCCTAATACGCTCCGGATATCCTTTTGAAAAGAAAATACCTTTTGGAAAGTGGTGTAAAGCCGTCTCCACTGCCTTGTGTTCTCCAACGATCACCCGGTAATTTTCCTTTACAGCATAATACGCAAGCAATAATTTCGCATCTAATTCCCTGGACTTTATTTCTATAGGCAAATAAAGAACGGTGTTCTCTTTTTTCATCCAAGTTCCTCCCTTTCTTGTAAGAGATTGTCTTATTCAACAACACCCTGATCCTAATTTACCGGCCTTTCCTAATGTCCGTAGAATTATATTCTGTTCATGTGAAGCATATGATTGGTAGTAGCTGTACGATTCAATAGTCAGCTTTGTTGTTTTCCGCGATAGATACCGTTGTAACGATTTAATATTTCTCAAATAACATGTTATTGAACGGGAAAGAGTGAAGACGAAATGGATAAAAAAAAGTTCGATCCAGATGACCTGCAAGTCATTAAAGCAAAGATCGATTTATATAAAGCTACGATTGAATCATTAAAAAAGGAGCATCAAGCTTATCAGGAAATTCTTTGTGAGCATGGTCATTACCAAAAGAAAGAGGAAGTGATACCTTTGAATAAGTTCCATAATGAAGAGGAGTATATGGAGAATGAATATCATGATGAAGAGGAGTATATGGAGAGCGACTACCATGATGAAGAAGAATATTTGGAGAGCGAATATCGAGATGAAGATTATATGGAGAATGAACAATTAGAGGAGAACCATTACTTTACCGAACAGTTTGATTACCTTCATGGCTATTTAAATGAACTAGGGCAGGAACTGCTTTCTCTTAACAAAAAAATTGTCCTGATTCTGAAAAAACAGGATCAATTACTGAAAAATAATGGACTTAAGGAGATAAAAGAGGAAATTGCCAGTCTGAAGAAAGCATTGAAACCGAAAGAAGCCCCAGCTCCACCTGCCACCAAGGCACCACAAGGATTCAGCCAACTAAGAAATATGGTGCGGTCGAACAGTCATGTTTATGATCCGAACGAACAAAGTCGATTTCAGGGACTTGGCAATTACCCCTCACCGCCTAGAAGTCATCCTTCTAACCCAACACAACAAGGAACATCGAAAGGTCGCCGCCCGCTTTCACCAAGCAAAAAAAATAAAACGGTCAAATCAAATAAGTCAAAACCATCGAAACAACGTACCACTCCCAACCCTAAGCCACCCAAATCAGAAGGTACAACAATTAAACGAAAGGATGATCCTGACGCCAACCTCCAAAAAGCAAATATGGAAACTAACCATCCACCTGCTGAATCAGCAGTTACCGACGTCAAACAGGCGCAGGAAGAAATACTAACGAATGCTCAAGTAAAAAATAACAATATGTCCAAACCTAAGCTTTTAGAAACAGAGTCACCAAGCGTCTTAACCAACAACTCCATTCCAAATGAAAAACCTATGTCCATAAAAGAAGAAGTGACGGCACAGCCCACTCCTACAGAAACAGAACCAGAAAATGTCACTAATACAAACTCAATTCCCAATAAAGGATCTCTACCCGTGCAAGAAGTTGTGACGGCACAGCCCACTCCTGCAGAAACAGAACCAGAAGGTGTCATTAATACAAACTCAATTCCTAATAAAGAACCTCTACCCGTACAAGAAGATGTGATGAGCCAGCCCACTCCTGCAGAAACAGGAGAGGCCATTAATGCAAAATCAACTCCCAATAAAGAACCTTTACCTATAAGAAAAGAAGTGACTATTGAATCCCCTGTTTCACAACCAAATAAAGTCAATGTTGGAAATGAAGACATCGTTGGGAATCATCACCTACCTGTAAAGGAAGAAAAGGTTATCGACCCTTCTAGTCCAGAAACAAAGTTAATAAACGTTCCAAATGAAGAGCCTATTATTGAAAAAAATGTAAAGGAACCGAAAAAATATAAAGAAATGAATCCAGAAGAAAAAAAACTTGAAAAGTCCTTTGAAGGAACTACTAAAAACGTAGAAACGCAGAGGAAGCCACCTGTGAACTCCTTTTTCTCCCTTTTTCAAAGAGGATGAAAAATATTCATTTTATGGTCCCTTTCACTATTTTCCAAGAAATGATCGCTCATTGTCACAGTTATCTACCTTTTGAGGGATGCGGTTTATTGTCTGGAGTGGGAAATCAAGTTCGCCACATCTGGCCATTACACAACGAAACAGAATCAAACAAAAGCTTTTATGTTAGTAAACAGCATGTGGAGAAAGCCATCAATCATGCTGTCCAAAAGAATGACAGTATTTTAGCAGTCTTTCATTCTCATCCGACGACATCAGCCCTGCCTTCGAGCTATGACCTCTTACAACATGCGGACCCTGAAGTATACATGGTCATTGTTTCCTTCAAAAGAGAGACACCTGAGGTGAAGTGTTACCGAATAATGAACAAACAACCGACACCTATTCCAGTCTCTATATTAACTGACTGAAAGCCCTCTCCTTTCAAGGAAAAATGAATATTGTATTATTGAAAGGAGAGATGGTTGGTGAAGAGGAAAATTAAAACCACAACTACCCTTCCCAAATTATCGCAAGACAAAAATGCCCCGGTCGTCATTAATACGAAAAACGGAAAGCGTACAGCGACCTACAAAAAGTCTGGCGGCTGCTGCGGAAAGCGTCGTTAACCCCAATAATTGAGCGTCAATCCACTATATAGGGACTGAGCCTTTTAAATTAATATACGGAATAAGGATGAGGTTCTCAACACGAATCTGATCCTTTTTTAAATCCATAAAGTGAAAAAGCTTCCTTTTAGACATTCTATTAATCCTCGATTTCTTATGATCTTACTACCCAAACAATCTTCTAAAATATATTTAACGTCTTATTCCTTTCGGTATAATCTCCTCCACTACGTCTGTTCCCTGGAGACTATTGAAGCGCACCCAACTCTTTACAAAAAGCTTTATTTTCTTGTGTGGCCAGGCTTTTTATATAAAAACAAAGACAGCACTCGATAATTACCATTTTATTTCCACGTATATTTTCTGTTAATGATTAGAAAAGATGGATAGCAAAAGAGGTGGTTCCTATGTTGTTAATGATTGTTCTAGGCTTCATCATTCCTTGGCTGACTGCCGGGTATGTCTATAAAAGAGCGCCAAAAATTATATTTACCGTTGCCCCATTCGCTGCTTTAATTGCACTGATTCTGAATCAGTTAGGAATCCAAATAGACCTTTGGACGATTCACACTTCTTCAAATATGGTGATTTTAAATACGTTGTTTCTTGATTTAGGAATTTTTACGGTAGCGGCTGTATGGTTTACGTATTTTCTTTACTATAAGGAGAAACAATCGGTGTGGGTGTACTTAATGTTTGCACTTGGGATGACTGGAGTTGAAATCATAGCTCTTTCTATTCACCTATTGACCTATCATGAAAAATGGAACATCTTCTACACCTTCCTCATGTACCTCGGTGGATTTATTATTATTCACCTGATTATTCGCAAGCTGGACAAACTTGAAGTCTACCCCTGACCTCTCCTCTTCTCTCGGTACAAATTAAAAAAGGCAAGACACCATAACGGTGAATTGCCTTTCCTAAACACGATCAACTTAAAGGGATTGTATAGCTTCCTTAATCGCAGTGGTACCGCTCACAACCTGAAACTCCTTACCAATTGTTGAGTCATCTTCCAAAGCGGCAGCAATTACGTTTGCCACATCTTCCCTTGGCACTTCCCCTCTTTCAACTTTGGATGCAGCCTCTACCTGCCCGGTTCCTGCATCATTCGTCAGCATACCAGGATGGATGATGGTATGATTCAAATCTGTTCCTCTCAACCATTCATCAGCGTAATGTTTAGCTGCAACATATGGTGCAAAGGATGAAGGTGCACTCTGAATGGCTTCACGGGTGGTATCAAACGAGCTGATCATCACATATCGTTTCACACCAGCTGCTTTAGCTGCTTCGATCGTCTTCACAGCTCCGTCCAAATCTATAAGAACAGTTTTGTCCGGCCCCGTATTTGGTCCAGATCCTGCAGTAAATACGATCGCATCCACTCCTTCAGCCGCTTTGGCAATCGTTTCAATGTCATCCTCTAAATCAACAACTACTGTTTCGGCTCCTTTATCTTCAAAAAAGGATGCCTGTTCCTGCTTACGAATCATAGCTTTAGCTTCCAATTTGTCGCTTTCCTGAATAGTGGATACCAGGTGTTTACCAATTTGACCGTTTGCTCCTACAACAAGTACTTTCATCATTTCTTCATCCTTTCTAATTTACAATCTGAATTCATTGCGTAATCCATATTATTATCGTAGATGAAAAAACAGGAAGATGTCTAGAAACTTGCTTTGACCGTTGAACAGGAAGCATGCCAATATCGTTCTACCGTCGCGTCGATGCTCTTTTTCTACCCAGGCTGGCTTTTAGCCTTTTTCTTCCTAAATGCGATAAGCGAAGTTTTGATGGAAGCATATCCTCCAACAGCTGCATTTCCATAGAAGAAGCCCATAAAGATACCTGCCCATACATTGTTCGGGTGTGCAAAAAACACGCCGATGATTAACCCCATTAACGCAGCGGTGCCAGGGACTAAGCTTTTCGGTAAAGATAAAAAATTCTTTAATAGTTGCGTAACAATGATAACCACAGGAACAGCAATTAATACATCCCAAACATTTGTATGTATAATTGGGAACTCTTCCATATATTTCACCTCTCTAAAATTAGAACAGCTATGCAATAACGATCGCTGAATATAGATAGTATGGGTAAGATACGCCAGAATTATATGTATTATTTATTACAAGACTGCGCACTATAATATTTTCCAACAAAAAAATGATCTCTTTTTTCAGAGATCATTTTTTCACAGGTTTCACTATATAGATATTTATTTTTCTTCTAATCGAAAAGTTCACTCACTGAATGATCTGTCTGCACACGTACGATCGCATCCGCAAACAACGGAGCCACGGAAAGTGATTTGATTTTTTCAATCTGCTTTTCTTCCGGTAAGAAGACTGTATTCGTAATGACCAGTTCCTTCATCGGAGAATCTTCAATCTTCTGAACGGCAGGTTCTGATAAAACCGCATGAGTACCGCAGGCATAAATGTCCTTCACTCCGCTTTCTATCAGAGCAGATGCTGCCTGCACCACCGTTTCTGCTGTATCAATCATGTCATCCACGATAATAGCTGTTTTCCCTTCAATGGAGCCAACCACATTCATAACCTCATCAGCATTCGGTTCAGGTCTCCGCTTATCTATAAAAGCAATCGGGGTGTCCAGCAAATTCGCCATTCTTCTGGCACGGCTCAGACCACTTGTAGCCGGTGCTACTACCACGATGTCTTTCATATCTTTTTCTTTATAGTATTGACCCAGAATAGAAATACCAAGCAGCTGATCAACAGGGATGTTAAAGAAACCTTGAATTTGAGGCGCATGCATATCCATGGTAATGACCCTTGAAACCCCAGCTGATTCAAGTAAATCAGCAATCAGTTTTGCTGTAATTGGCTCACGGGAACGAGCTTTTCGATCCTGCCGTGCATATCCATAATAAGGCAGCACTACGTTGATGGTTCTGGCTGAAGCCCGCTTCATTGCATCAACCATAATTAATAATTCCATCAAGTGTTCATTAACCGGCTGAGAGGTGGATTGAATAAGGTAAATATCGTCCCCTCTCACACTTTCTTCAATATTAATTTGCACTTCGCCATCACTAAAACGAACAACGGAGCTTTTTCCTAAAGGCGCTTCTAATATCTCGGATATTTCCTGCGCTAAAGGTTCATTGGAGTTTAACGTAAATAACTTCATTGCAGATTTTGAACTCATGTAAACCTCTCCCGAACTTAAAATTTTTAATCCATTTATGTAGCTGTCGACACTTAAGATAAAGACGACATTTCCGGTTATTTTGTTAAGACATATACGACATTATAACATATCGAAACCGGTCTTTCAGATTGGAACGCTTCTATGCTTTTTTTGACCACAAGCGCTATAAGGATTAGGTAAAAGATTGCATTTACATTTACCATCGATACCATGATTGTAAAACACTATGGTAAATTATTGTACAGAAAAACACCTTCAAAGGATTATATAATCGCTTTAAAGGTGTTCCTGATTAATCGCATGTGGCAGATGTTCTCTTACCTGTATTGTTTTCTCCTTACCCACATCGTCGCAGCCCACTTTTCACCGGAAGTGACCGGCGAACCGCCGTGGAGAGTCCGTTCATTGATGAGCGGATCGGAATAGAAATATTCAAAATAGACGGCCATTCCTTTATGAGGGGAGATGGACAAATTCATATGCGGAAAGTAGGTTTCTCCTCCCTCTTCCACGTCGTTCAAGTATAGGACAAGCGTACTGATTCTTGGATTGTTAGCTGCTTTAGCCTTTGAACGGAAGTAGTCATAATGTGCTTTATATTCCTGGCCTTGTTTATAATTTAAAATGTGAAGTCCTTCTCCATGTTCGACAGGGACGTTCATGATTTGTGCCATACGTTTTTCAATCCTGGCCGTTAGATCATCTTCCGGGAGAAACGTGCTGCTGCTTGTCCGAATGTCGCTCACCTCGTGATTTGATCCGATTTTCGATCGGTTCATTTTGCTTTTGGACAGGAGGATGAGCTCGTCACACTCTTCTTCACTTACTACGTTTCCCAGAACAGCAATCATGGGGTTATCCATCTTAGCGATAATAGCTATTTCACGGTCTTCGGTAATAATTTTGTGTCCCCGATGATCGAAAATGGAAGGTTCTTTCACTGGCATTGTCACTTTTCATCAACCTCTTCTGATTTTAATAAAACGCTTCCAGAAACAATTCTTATTAAAAATAGACTCTAATGAATATATTACCATTTTATTGATGTTTTTTCCTTATTTTTTCATTAAAGTTATTTGTTTGTTCACAATTAAAACTAGCGTTTAATCGGGCAGGTCTCTAAGGCTGGCGGATTCTTTTTCTGGATTAAAGGCATAGCAGTGATGGAAGCAAGGTGTAGGATCACTATTTTACTTCTTCCAGCCTCTAGAAGAAGCCTTGTTTTGGTGATCACTATTAGGGGAATCCTTGAAAATGCATTTCTTTATTTGGCTTTACTCTTATCGTGGCAGAAATAATAGTTGTATCACTTCGCTCGCCTCGTAAGAGAAGAAATCATTCCGGAAGATAGAAAAACATAAAATGAAAATTACTTTCAATATTAAGGAAATGATCGTCTCAACCTGTACATTAAATAATCTCCCGAATAGGGCGATTATTTAATGTGTTTACTTTTTTATATGAAATAATTGTCTCCATGAGCGCTTTTTCTCTAATGGTACTAATTTCAATTATCTTGAGTCATTGATAATGCGGGCTGTAACTATATCCCTGTATAAACCTACAGCCATGCCAAAATCACTATCTATTACTTCCTGGCGTAAACCTCTTAACCCTTTTGCCTAGACAGTCACTTATGTCTTTGTTATAGGTAAAGTATAAGGAATTATTTAGTTCTTAACAGGGGGTATAACTCCACCTGCCAACCATTGGAGAAATGATTTTTTCGACGGAATTATGGATGTGTTGACAAAAAACACATTCTATATAATAATAGTTACTGGATTAGAATTATTATAAAAAACTGCTTATGAAAAGCAGAAAATTTATCACAAATACAGGAGGAATTCTACTATGGCTCTAATAGGAAAAGAAGTACAACCATTTCAGGCAAAAGCATTCAAAGACGGTGAAGACTTTATTGATGTAACAGAAAAGGATTTCAAAGGTCAGTGGAGCGTTGTTTGCTTCTATCCAGCAGACTTTTCATTCGTTTGCCCAACTGAACTTGAAGACCTTCAAAATAACTATGAAACTCTGAAAGAACTTGGTGTTGAAGTATACTCTGTTTCTACAGATACTCACTTCGTACACAAAGGCTGGCACGATAGCTCTGAAAAAATTAACAAAATCAAGTACCCAATGATCGGAGATCCATCTCAACAGCTTTCCAGTCAATTCGACGTATTGAACGAAGAAGATGGCCTGGCTGAACGCGGTACATTCGTAATTGATCCGGATGGCGTTATTCAAACCGTAGAAATTAACGCAGGCGGAATCGGCCGCGATGCAGATAACCTTGTAGGTAAAATCAAAGCTGCTCAATATGTACGCAACAATCCTGGCGAAGTTTGCCCGGCAAAATGGGAAGAAGGCGAAGAAACTCTTACGCCAAGCCTTGATCTAGTCGGCAAAATTTAAGGAGTGAAATAAATGGTTCTAGATGCACAAATAAAAGCACAATTAGAAGAATATCTAAAGCTTTTAGAAGGTGACATCGAACTGAAAGTCAGCGCGGGAGACGATGATGTCTCCCGTGACATGCTGGCTCTCACCGATGAGCTTGCCTCTATGTCACCGAAAATTACAATTACAAATGCAGAACTTAAACGTACCCCCAGCTTCAGCGTGAACCGTCCTCAAGAAGAAACAGGGATTACCTTTGCCGGTGTTCCGCTCGGTCATGAATTCACATCCTTAGTACTTGCCTTGCTTCAAGTAAGCGGAAGACCTCCAAAAATTGATGATACTATGATTGAACAAATTAAAAATATCAGTGGAGAGTATCACTTCGAAACGTTTGTCAGCTTAAGCTGTCATAACTGCCCGGATGTGGTACAGGCTCTGAATATCATGAGCGTAATAAACCCTGGCATCACTCACACAATGATTGATGGCGCTGCTTTTAAAGAAGA